>JBBFMG010000060.1:0-11181 GCA_037478575.1 Burkholderiales bacterium
CCCTGAAGATCCCCGCCAGGCTTATCACCACCGCGCCCAGCGACACGGTGAACTTGAAGCCGCGCTTGTCGGCCATGTCTCCGGCCAGGGAGCCGAGAAACACGAACATGAGCGGCCCCACCAGGGCCAGCAACCTGACCAGCCAGGGCGCGGCGCCCACTGCCGCCAACCCTGTCCTCGAGGCGCCGCCCAGCGATCCCCAGAAGCTCGCCGTGGCCCTCAAGACTGCCCTGGCCGAGAGCGGGCTGTTTTATGAATCCCACCAGGCACAGTGGGTGGCGGGGGAACGCAGCCTTGCCGCGCTGCTGCGGGAACCCCAGGGGCAGCTTTCGCAGCCGCGTGCCTTCGCCGCGGTCCATGGGGAAGCGGCCCGGCCGGCCCCGGCGGCTGACGATGGTGAGCCCGCGCGCCCGGCGGCCTCCCCTTTGCCCGACAACGGAAGCGGCCCGGCACGGGCGGCGGAGGGCCTGCCGGCACCGCGTGAGCCCGTCCATCCCCAGGCGGCACCCCTGGTCCAGCAGCAACTGGAGGCGCTGGATACCCGCCAGCTCATCTGGCAGGGCGAGGTCTGGCCCGGCCAGACCCTGCGCTGGGAAATCGAGGAGCGTGAAGGGGGAGGGGAGGGGGCACCGGCGGAGCGGCAGTGGGTCACCCGCCTGTCACTCACCCTGCCCAGCCTGGGCGGGGTAGAGGCGCGCCTGCGACTCGATGCCCTGGGGGTGCACGTGGATCTCTCGGTTGGCGAAGACCAGGCACGCGCCGCCCTCGAGGCAGGGGCGCAAGCCCTGGCAGAAGGGTTTGAGCGGGCGGGGCTGCGTCTTGCTGAGTTCCAGGTGAGGGACCATGGATAAGCCGGAAATGCGCCGCAGTGCCGTGGCCCTGGCTTACCGCGAGGGCATGGCCGCGCCGCGCGTGGTGGCCAAGGGGCGCGGCGTGCTGGCCGAGACCATCATCGAGCGTGCCCGCGCGGCGGGCGTTTATGTCCACGAGTCGCCGGCGCTGGTGTCGCTGCTCATGCAGGTGGACCTGGACGAGCAGATCCCCCCCGAGCTCTACTTGGCCGTGGCCGAACTTTTGGCCTGGCTGTACCGGCTGGAACAGGCGCAGGGCGCCGCCGGCTGAGCGCCCCTCATTGCCCGATGGCCGCGATCAGGTCGGCCTCCAGTTGCACCACCTCACGCGGGTGGCTCAGCCGGTCGTCCTCGGCGCGCACCAGGAAGGTGTCTTCCGCCCGTTCCCCCAGGGTGGCGATCTTGGCCATGTGCAGCCGGATGCCATGGCGCAGCAGCACCTGGGCGATGCGCGACAAAAGCCCGGGCCTGTCGCTGGCCGTCACCGACAGCACGTGGTACTGGCCGCGCTCGTCCGGCGTCAGACTCACCCTTGGTTCGATGGGGAAATGGCGCACCTGCCGGCTCACGCGTCCCGCCAGGGGCGGCTCCGGCGGCGCGGCAGAGGCCAGCCGCTCCGCCAGCTCGTATTCGATGAAGGGCAGCAGGTCACGATAGCTCTGGCTGATGCCGCCCAGGTCGAGAATGAGGAAGGTGTCCAGGGCAAAGCCGCGGGGCGTGGTGTAGATCTTGGCTTCCACCACGTTGTAGTTCATCCGCTCGAAGAAGGCGCAGATGCGCGCGAACAGGTCGTCCCGGTCGGCGGTGTAGATCATCACCTGGATGCCTTCCCCATGAGGGGCGACGCGGGCGCGCACCAGCGGCGACCCGGTATAAAGGCTGTGCGCCAGCATGCGCGTATGCCAGGCGATTTCCTGCACGCCGTGGCGCAGGAAATAATTCTCCCCCAGCGCCGGCCACACCTCCTGCGGCACTTCCGGCGCCACCGCCTCCAGGGCCAGCAGGCGCAGCGCTTCGCGCCGGCGCGCCTCGATCTGCTCGTCCTGGCTCACCTGGCCGCCCGTGAGATGGCGCTCGGTGGCGCGGAACAAATCCTCGAGCAGCTTGCCCTTCCAGGCATTCCACACCTTGGGGCTGGTACCGCGAATGTCGGCCACCGTCAGCAGATACAGGGCCGTGAGCCGGCGCAGGGTTTGCACTTTGGCCGCGAAGGCGGCGATCACGGCCGGGTCGGAGAGATCCTGCTTCTGGGCCGTGGCGGACATGGTCAGGTGTTCCGCCACCAGCCACACCACCAGTTCGGTGTCCTCGTCCGGCAGGCCGTGCTCGCGGCAGAACCGGCGCGCGTCGCGGGCGCCCAGGGTGGAATGGTCGCCGCCACGGCCTTTGGCAATGTCGTGGAACAGGGCGGCGATGTAGAGCACCTCGGGACGCTCGAAGTTGGCGATCAGGCGGGAGCAGAGGGGATATTCATGGGCGTATTCCGGCAGGGTGAAGCGGCGCAGATTGCGCACCACCATGAGGATGTGCTCGTCCACCGTATAGACATGGAACAGATCGTGCTGCATCTGGCCCACGATGCGGCCGAACACGGGCAGATAGCGGCCCAGCACGCCGTAGAGATTCATCCGCCGCAGGCCGTGGGTGAGGCCGCGTGGCGCGCGCAGCATGGCGAGGAAGCGGGCGCGGTTGTCCGGCGCGCGCCGGAACGCGGCATCGATGCGGGGCAGGGCGCGCACCAGGGCGCGTACCGTGGCGGGGCTCAGGTCGTCCAGATCGGTGCGCTGCTGCAGCAGGAGGAAGGCCTCCAGGATGGCCCCCGGATGGCGCTCGAACACATCGGGAGCGTTCAGCTTCAAAAGCCCCCGGCGGCGGGAAAAACTGGCGTTGATGAGCACGGGCTCGTCTGCCAGCGGCTCGAGGCGCTCCTTGATGCCAATGATGAGCGCGTGGTTGAACAGGCGTACCTGCTTGGCGGTGCGGTAGTAGCGCTGCATCAGCACGTCACTGGCGGCGTGGCCTGCACGCGGCTGGCAACCGAGCTCCCGGGCTAGCGCCCCCTGGAAATCGAACAGCAGACGGTCTTCGCGCCGTCCCGCCAGGCGGTGCAGCCGAATGCGCAAATCCTGGAGCCGGGCTTCCAGTGTCAGGATGCGACGCACCTCGGCCCGAGTCAGGAGCCCCTGCCGGGCCAGGGCTTGCCAGCTCTGGCCGATCCCCAGGGCCCGGGCCAGCCACAGACAGTTGTGCAGATCGCGCAGGCTGCCCGGGCTTTCCTTGACATTGGGCTCGAGGTTGTAGGCGCTGTCCTGGAAGCGGGCGTGGCGCTGCTGCTGTTCCAGCAGCTTGGCGGCCACGAAGCGCGGCACGTCCAGGGCGGCCGCGAAGGCCTGGCGGAAGTCCCGGAACAGACGGGGCGAACCCGCGATGCGGCGCGCTTCCAGCAGATTGGTGGCCACGGTCACGTCCCGTGCGGCTTCCTCCAGACAGGAAGCCAGGGTGCGCACACTGTGGCCGATTTCCAGCCCCACGTCCCAGAAACTGCCCACCAGGCGTTCAATGACGGCGGCCAGCCGCGCATCAGGCTCCTCCCGCAGCAGGATCAGGAGATCCACGTCCGAGTGGGGAAACTGTTCCCGCCGTCCGAAGCCGCCCACGGCCACCAGCGCCGTCTCGCCCGGCAGGGCCGCCGCCTGCCAGAGGCGGATCAGCACGCCATCCAGGAGATCACTGTGGGCCCGCAGGTAGGCCCGGGGGCGGGGGTGCGTCGCGTAGGCGGCGATCAGCCGCGCCCGCTGGTCCCTGAGCGCCGCGCGCAGCGCGGCAAGGTCGAGACCTTCGCCAAGCAGCGGCTCAGGCCGCGACACGGTTGAGCCGCGCCGGTTTGGCCGGCGCGCCGGCGGAGAGGGTGAGCACCTCGTAGCCGGTTTCCGTGACCAGCACGGTGTGTTCCCACTGGGCCGACAGGCTGTGGTCCTTGGTGACGATGGTCCAGCCATCGGCGAGCTGGCGGATGTCGCGCTTGCCGGCGTTGATCATGGGCTCGATGGTGAAGATCATGCCGGGCCTCATTTCCACGCCCGTATGGGGCTTGCCGTAGTGCACCACCTGGGGCTCCTCGTGGAAATTGCGGCCAATGCCATGGCCGCAGAACTCGCGCACCACGGAGAAACCATGGGCATGGGCGTGGGTCTGGATGGCATGGCCGATGTCACCCAGGTGCTTGCCGGGCGCCACCTCCTCGATGCCCAGCCACATGCATTCGAAGGTCACCTCGCACAGGCGGCGCGCCAGGATGGAAGGCTCACCCACGTAGAACATGCGGCTGGTGTCGCCGTGGAAGCCGTCCTTGATGACCGTGACGTCCACATTGATGATGTCCCCGTTCCTGAGCTTCTTGGTATCCGAGGGCACACCGTGGCAGATCACGTGGTTGACTGAAGTGCACACGGACTTGGGGTAGGGAGGATAGCCGGGCGGGGCATAGTTGAGGGGCGCGGGAATAGTGCCCTGCACGTTCACCATGTAATCATGGCAGAGGCGGTCGATCTCCCCCGTGGTGATGCCGGGTTGGATGAACGGCGCGATGTAATCCAGCACCTCGGAGGCGAGGCGCCCGGCCACGCGCATTTTTTCGATTTCTTCGGGGGTCTTGATGGAGATGGCCATGCAGCGGTCGAATAGTTGACGAAAACGCTTGATTATACCCTCCACACCCCCGGCGCGCCAAAAAATGCGCTTTCTCTTGAACGAATTAGCGTCGTCCCGCTATAATGCCCGGCTTCGCCAGGCCGGGGAGGGTCCCCGGCCGCGAAAATTCCCACACCTGCCGTCGCCGTGTGAAAAGCGGCGGGCCAGAAGGGTGCCGGTGCTGCGCGCCGGTGTCGGCCCGGCGGGTGGAGGCTCAACCCTTTGGCTAGGAGTATTTCCATGTCCGTCACCATGCGTCAGATGCTGGAAGCGGGTGTCCATTTCGGCCACCAGACCCGCTACTGGAACCCCCGGATGGCTCCCTACATCTTCGGGGAACGCAACAAGATCCACATCATCAATCTGGAAAAGACCCTCCCCCTGTACGAGGAGGCGCTCAAGTTTGTGCGCCAGCTGGCGGCCAACAAGGGCACCATCCTGTTCGTGTGCACCAAGCGCCAGGGCCGGGACATCATCGCCGAGGAGGCGCGCCGGGCCGGCATGCCCTTCGTCAACCATCGCTGGCTGGGCGGCATGCTCACCAACTTCAAGACCGTCAAGCAGTCGGTGAAGCGTCTGCGCGAGATGCAGCAGATGGCCGAGGACGGCACCCTAGACAAGATGGCCAAGAAGGAAGCCCTGGGCTACCGGCGCGAGCTGGAGAAGCTGGAGCGCAGCCTGGGCGGCATCCAGGACATGAACAACCTGCCGGACGCCCTGTTCGTGATCGACGTGGGCTACCACAAGGGGGCCGTCACCGAAGCGCGCAAGCTGGGCATTCCGGTGGTGGCGGTGGTGGACACCAACTGCTCGCCGGAAGGAGTGGACTACCTCATTCCGGGCAACGACGACTCCAGCCGTGCCATCCGGCTGTATGCGCGCGGCGTGGCCGACGCGGTGCTGGAGGGCAAGGCCCAGATCATCAGTGAAATCGTCGGCGGCGAGGAATTCATCGAGGTCGCTGACACGGAACAGCCCGCCGCCTGAGGCAAAGGGGCGCAAGCCCCTTTTTCGTTTCACGCGGCCCTCCCTTCTCTCGAATCTGTCATTAGGAGCACACAATGGCTGAAATCACCGCAAGCATGGTGAAGGAACTGCGCGAGCGCACCGGGCTCGGCATGATGGAATGCAAGAAGGCGCTCACCGAGGCCAATGGCGATATGAACAAGGCCGAGGACCTGCTGCGCATCAAGAGCGGCGCCAAGGCCTCCAAGGCCGCCGGCCGCGTGGCAGCGGAAGGCGTGATCGGCAGCTACGTGAGCCCGGACGGCAAAATCGGCGCTCTGGTGGAAGTCAACTGCGAGACCGACTTCGTGGCCAAGAACGAGGAATTCGTCAACTTCGCCAAAGAGTGCGCCAAACTGGTGGCCGAGCATGATCCCGCCGACGTGGCGGCCCTGTCCCAGCTCAAGATGGCCTCCGGTCAGACCGTCGAGGAAGCGCGCCAAGCGCTGATCATGAAGCTGGGTGAGAACATGACCATCCGCCGCATCGCCCGCTTCGCCACCTCCGGCAGGCTTTCGGTGTACCTCCACGGCAACAGGATCGGCGTGATGGTGGACCTGAACGGCGGCGACGAGACCCTGGGCAAGGACATCGCCATGCACGTGGCGGCTTCCAAACCCATCGCGGTGTCCAAGGACCAGGTGCCGGCGGAGACCATCGAGCGCGAGCGCGAGATCGCCAAGGCCCGGGCACTGGAATCCGGCAAGCCGGCCAACATCGTGGACAAGATCGTGGAAGGCAGCGTGGCCAAGTTCCTGGCGGAAGTGACCCTGCTGGGTCAGCCCTTCGTCAAGAATCCGGACCAGACCGTGGAGGCGCTGCTCAAATCCAAGGGAGCCAGCGTGAACGGTTTCACCCTGTTCATCGTGGGCGAGGGCATCGAGAAGAAGGTCGTGGACTACGCGGCCGAAGTGGCCGCCGCAGCGAAAGTCTGAGCCCATGGCGCTGCGCTACCGGCGTATCCTGCTCAAGCTCTCCGGCGAGGCGCTGATGGGCGAGGGCAGTTACGGCATCGACCGCGCGACGCTGGATGGCATGGCCGCCCAGGTGGCGCGCACCGCCGCCCTGGGGGTGAGAATCGGCATCGTCATCGGCGGCGGCAACATCTTCCGCGGCGTCTCGGCCGGGGCGGCCGGCATGGACCGCGCCCAGGCCGACTACATGGGCATGTTGGCCACGGTGATCAACGCCCTGGCGCTCCAGGACGCCCTGCGCCGCCTGGGCGTGGAGTGCCGTGTGCAGTCGGCTCTCACCATCGAACAGGTGGCCGAGCCCTATATCCGGGGCAAGGCCCTGCGTTACCTCGAGGAGGGCAAGGTGGTGATCTTCGCCGCCGGCACCGGCAATCCCTTCTTCACCACCGACACCGCCGCCGCCCTGCGCGGTGCCGAAATCGGTGCCGACATCGTGCTCAAGGCGACCAAGGTGGATGGCATCTACAGCGCGGACCCCAAGAAGGATCCCGACGCCCGGCGTTACGGTACCCTCACCTTCGACGAGGCCATCGCCCGCAATCTGGGTGTGATGGATGCCACTGCCTTCGCCCTGTGCCGGGAGCAGAAGCTGCCGGTGTGCGTGTTCAGCATCTTCAAGCCGGACGCGCTGGAGCGTGTGGTGCGCGGAGAGGACGAGGGCACCCTGGTGACGGTGAGCTGAACCATCGATCGGAAAGGACTTAAGACATGAGTTCCGTTGCCGAAGTGAAGAAACAGGCCGAACAAAAAATGCAGAAGGCCATCGAGGCGCTCAAGGCGGATCTTGGCAAGGTGCGCACCGGCCGCGCCCACACCGGCCTGCTGGATCACATCATGGTGGACTACTACGGCAGCCAGGTGCCCATCAACCAGGTGGCCAGCGTCACGCTGGTGGATGCCCGCACCATCGGCGTCACACCCTGGGAGAAAAAGATGCTGCCCGTGGTGGAAAAGGCCATTCGCGAATCCGATCTGGGCCTCAATCCCGCCTCCCAGGGCGACATGATCCGCGTGCCCATGCCGCCCCTCACCGAGGAGCGGCGCCGCGAGCTGATCAAGGTGGTCAAGCACGAGGGCGAGACGGCCAAGGTGGCCGTGCGCAACGTGCGGCGCGACGCCAACAACACCCTCAAGGAGATGGTCAAGGACAAGCAGATCAGCGAGGACGAGGCACGGCGCGCGGAAGAGGACGTACAGAAGCTCACCGACCGCTTCGTCGCCGAGATCGACAAGCTGCTCCAGGCCAAAGAAGCCGACCTGCTGGCGATCTGAGGCGGGGCCGTGTCCCTGTTGCGCAGCTCCACCCGCATCATTCCGGAACCCAGCCATGTGCCGCGCCACGTGGCCATCATCATGGATGGCAACGGCCGCTGGGCCCGGCAGCGCATGCTGCCGCGGGTGGCGGGGCATCGCAAGGGCGTGGAAACGGTGCGCGAGATCATTCGCGCCTGCATCGAGCGCGGCGTGCAGTACCTCACCCTGTTCGCCTTCAGCAGCGAAAACTGGCGCCGCCCGCCGGAGGAGGTCTCCCTGCTCATGCAGCTGTTCGTCGTGGCGCTGGAGCAGGAAGTGACCAGGCTGCACGAGAACGACATCCGGTTTCGCCTCATCGGCGATGTGTCCCGTTTCGATGAGCGTCTCCGGAAGCTCATCGCCGATGCCGAGGCCCTCACCGCCAACAACACCCGACTGACCCTGACCATTGCCGCCAACTATGGCGGACGCTGGGACATCCTGCAGGCCGCCAACCGCATGCTGGCGGAACACCCGGAACTGGTGCACGGCTTCGATGAGGAGGATCTCGCGCCTTACCTCTGTCTGGCCGACGCGCCGGAACCCGATCTGTTCATACGCACCGGCGGCGAGCAGCGCATCAGCAATTTCCTGCTCTGGCAGCTCGCCTACACCGAGCTTTATTTCACCGACACGCTCTGGCCCGATTTCGATGCCAAGGCTTTCGATGCGGCCATTGCATCCTTCCAGCGCCGGGAACGGCGTTTCGGCCGCACCAGCGAGCAGCTCAGGGAAAATGCTTAAACAGCGCCTGCTCGTCGCGCTGATCCTGATCCCGCTCTTCCTCGCGGCGCTGTTTTTGCTGCCGCAATGGGCATGGGCGGCGCTGCTCGGCGCCGTGGTCCTGCTCGCCGCCCACGAATGGGCGCGCCTGTCGGGCTTTGGCCCGGGCTGGGAGCGGGCCTATCTGACTGTCACCGCGCTCATTCTGGCCGCCTGTTATCACCTGCTGGAAACCGGCGCGGCGCTCACCCGGACGCTCGCCCTGCTGGCCACCCTGTTCTGGCTGGGAGTGGCGCCCCTTTGGCTTGCGGGGGGCTGGCGCGCCGAGGGGCGCCTGCTGCGCATGCTCACGGGCTGGCTGCTGCTCGTGCCCACCTGGGTGGCCCTGCTGGAGCTGCGCCTGATCGGTCCGGGGCTGGTCCTGTTCGTCATGGGTCTCATCTGGCTCGCGGACAGCGCCGCCTATTTCGCCGGCCACCGCTGGGGACGCCGCAAGCTCGCGCCCCGGATCAGCCCCGGCAAGACCTGGGAAGGCGTGGCCGGAGCGCTGGGGGCGGGGGCCCTGTTGGCCCTGCTGGTGGGAGCATCGAGCCCCAACCTCCTCCTGGCCGGCCATGGGGTGCCGGTGCCGCTTTTGATCGCGGCCTGTGTCTTCGTCGTGGCGGTGAGCGTGGAGGGCGATCTGTTCGAATCCCACATCAAGCGCCTCGCGGGCGTGAAGGACAGCAGCCATCTGATCCCGGGCCATGGCGGCGTGCTGGACCGCATCGACAGCCAGACCGCGGCCTTGCCCGTGTTCCTGCTGCTCGCCCTGGCCTATCTGGGGCGGCTCGGCAACTAGCAGGAACGGCATGCGACGACTGACCATCCTCGGCTCCACCGGCTCCATCGGCACCAGCACGCTGGATGTGGTGGCCCGCCATCCGGACCGCTTCCAGGTCTTCGCCCTGACCGCGCAGGCACAGTGGCCGCGGCTTTTGGAGCAGTGCCGGCGCTTTCGTCCCGCCTATGCGGTGCTCACGCGCCCGGACGCGGCCGATGCCCTGGCGGCCGCGCTGCGCGCGGAAGACCTGCCCACCGAAGTGCTGGTGGGGGAGGCGGCACTGGCGCAGGTGGCCGCCGCGCCGGAGGTGGACACGGTCATGGCTGCCATCGTCGGGGCCGCGGGTCTGGTGCCCACCCTGGCGGCGGCGCGCGCCGGCAAGCGCATCCTGCTCGCCAACAAGGAGGCGCTGGTGATGTCGGGAGGCCTGTTCATGGAGGCGGTTCGGGCCAGCGGCGCGGAACTGTTGCCCATCGACAGTGAGCACAATGCCGTATTCCAGTGTCTGCCTCCGGGAGGCGGCGGACTTTCCGCGCGGGGGATTCGGCGCATCCTGCTCACCGCCTCGGGTGGACCGTTTCGCACCCGCGCGCCGGAATCCCTGGACAACGTCACGCCCGCGGAGGCCTGCGCCCATCCCAACTGGGTGATGGGACGCAAGATCTCGGTGGATTCCGCCACCATGATGAACAAGGGGCTGGAAGTGATCGAGGCCCACTGGCTGTTCGGTGCCTCGCCCGAGCAGATCCAGGTGGTGATCCATCCTCAGAGCGTGATCCACTCCATGGTGGAATACGTGGACGGCTCGGTGCTGGCGCAACTGGGCAACCCGGACATGCGCACCCCCATCGCCCACGCTCTGGCCTATCCGGAGCGCATCGACAGCGGGGTGGAGGCCCTCGACCTGTTTCGCGTTGGGCGGCTGGATTTCGAAGCCCCCGACCCTGCGCGCTTCCCCTGTCTGCCGCTGGCCTATGAGGCGCTGCGCGCGGGTGGCACCGCGCCGGCAGTGCTCAATGCCGCCAACGAGGTGGCGGTGGAGGCCTTCCTTGCCGAGGCGCTGCCCTTCCGGCGCATCCCGGCCCTGATCGAGACGGTGCTGGCACGCCTGCCGGCAGAGCCGGCACACAGTCTGGAAGCGGTGCTGGCGGCCGACGCGCAGGCCCGGGCGCTCGCCCGCGGGCTGCTGTCCCAAAGCGAAGCGGCATGAGCTGGCTCATCACACCCGTCGCCTTCCTGGTCACCCTGGGCGTGCTCATCGTGGTGCACGAGTTTGGCCACTATCTGGTGGCGCGGGTCTGCGGTGTGGGGGTGCTGCGCTTCTCGGTGGGTTTCGGCCGGCCCCTCTGGGCGCGCCGCTTCAGCCCGGAAGGCACGGAATGGGTGATCGCGGCCTTTCCCCTGGGGGGCTATGTGAAGATGCTGGACGAACACGAAGGCCCGGTGCCGCCCGCGGCGCTGCACCAGGCCTTCAACCGCCAGCCGGTGTGGAAGCGCATGGCCATCGTGGCCGCGGGCCCGCTGGCGAATTTTCTGCTGGCGCTCTTCATCTACTGGGCCGTGTTCCTGCATGGCATGCCGGGCCTGCGGCCGGTGATCGATGCGCCGGCGCCCGGCACCCCGGCCGCCGCGGCGGGGCTGGAAAAGGGCGATACCCTGGAGGCCATCGGGGGCACGCCGGTGATCGTGTGGGATGACGTGCACTGGGCACTGCTGGGCAAGCTGGGACGCGCGGGCGAGCTGGAGATCTGGGTGCGCAAGGCCGATGGGCGCCGGGCGGTACATGTGCTGCACCTGACCGCCGACGACGGCGCGGACCAGG
>JBBFMG010000061.1:0-11171 GCA_037478575.1 Burkholderiales bacterium
GCACCCGGCTGCTCGCGCGCCGCTACGCGAAGGCCAACATTCTTGCCCTCGACCTTGCCCGGAGCATGCTCGAGACTGCACGTGCCGGCTGGTCACTGCGCGAGCGCCTGGCGGGCGCCACGCGCCGGGTGCGCTATGTATGCGGCGATCTGGAACGCCTGCCTGTCGCGGCATCCAGCGTGGATCTCATCTGGTCCAATCTGACCCTGCAATGGTGCAATGCGCCGGAGCAGGTGTTTCGCGAGTGCTACCGCGTCCTTGCGCCAGGCGGGCTGTTCATGTTCAGCACGTTCGGGCCGGATACCCTCAAGGAATTGCGCCAGGCCTTCGCGGGGGTGGACGGCTACAGCCATGTGAACCGCTTCGTGGACATGCACGACCTGGGGGATCTGCTCACCTATGCGGGTTTCGCTGCACCCGTGATGGACATGGAAATGTTCACCCTCACCTATCGCGATCTGAAACAGCTCTTTGGCGAACTCAAGGCCATCGGCGCCCACAACGTGACCCTGGGACGCAACCACGGGCTCATGGGCAAGGGGCGCTGGCAGGCCATGGTGGCCGCCTACGAGACCCTGCGCCGGGAGGGCCGCCTGCCCGCGACTTTCGAGATCGTCTATGGCCATGCCTGGGTGGGCGAGACCAAGCGCCGCGAGGACGGGCGCCAGGTGATCGCTCTCAAGATCGCGCGGCGGCAGGCGGGGCTGAGATGAGCTGGGGGCTGTTCGTCACCGGGACCGACACCGGCGTGGGCAAGACCCTGGTGGCCGCGGCCCTGCTCCAGCTCGCTGCGCAGGCGGGGCTGAAGGCCGTGGGCATGAAGCCGGTGGCCGCCGGCTGCGAGCGGGTGGGGGCGCGCTGTGTCTATGGCGACGTGGAAACCCTGGTCGCCGCGGGCAGCGTTGCCGCGCCGCTCGAGTGGATCAATCCCTATCGCTTCCCGGAACCGGTCGCGCCCCACCTGGCCGCGGCGACCCACGGCGTATCGCTCGAGATCGAGGTCATGGCCCGGTGTTTCCGCGAGCTCGCCGCCCGGGCCGAGCTGGTGGTGGTGGAAGGCGCCGGGGGCTTCCTGGTTCCCCTGGATGCGCGGGCGACCCTGGCCGATCTGGCCGTGCGCCTGGAACTGCCGGTGGTGCTGGTGGTGGGCATGCGGCTGGGATGTCTCAACCACGCCCTGCTCACGGCGGAAGCCATTGCCCGGCGCGGTCTCGAACTGGCGGGCTGGGTGGCCAACCGCATCGATCCGGCGATGGCCCGTTTCGAGGACAACCTGGACACCCTGCGGGCGCGGCTTGCCGCGCCCCTGCTGGGGGTGGTCCCCGCTTTCTCCGCGCCACCGGATTCTGTCGCAGCCGCGCCCCATTTGTGCCTGCCACCCGGACTTGCGCGTCCCCCCGGCGCGTAGGCTAATTCATCAGCACTTCATAATCTTGTGACATAGTAATTTTAACTACCGGAAACAAAAGGATTTTTTCCGGCCATCCCCTTGCGGCAAATTGTCGCGGCATGCTACCGTAGCGGGCAACGACAAGGCGGGCGCAGAAAACCGCCAGATGCCCGTGACAAAAGAAGGCAGCAGCCAAGGATGGAAGGCACACACGCAGCACCCGGGTCGGAATGCACCGTTCTGGTGCGGCCCAATTGTTCCCTGTCCCCCGCCGGCCGGCAGTGCTGCCTCTTCCTCATCGCCGGTGTCACTTTCGGCATCGCCCTGGGTTTTGCCTGGGCGGGTGCGTGGCTCGTCCTGCCCTTCGCCGGCCTGGAAGTCGGCGTCCTGGCGTGGGCGTTCCGCGAGCTGGGCAGCCACGCCGGCGATTACGAGATGATCCGCATCCGCGGCGACACGGTGCTGGTGGAGCGCCGCGACGGTGCACAGGTGTCGCGCCACGAATTCAACCGCCACTGGGCCCGGCTCCTGACGGAGCGGGACGAAGCCGGCGAGCTCGCCCTGCGTCTGCGCTCCCACGGCCGGGAGGTGGTCCTGGGGCGCCGCCTGGCCCCGGAAGCACGGGCGGCCCTGGCTCAAGAGTTGCGCATCCATTTCAACAACTGACGACTACAACCATCGAGGGGGAAGGCAATGGCAAGCAAGTCGAGGGGTCTCGCGGTGGGCGCGCTCACTGCGCTCATGACCTGGGGAGCGATGGCCGCGGCCTGGGCGGCGGAATCGAAGATCAACCTGCCCACGCCGCAAAGCCAGGTGGCCCGGGAGATCTACGACCTGCACATCCTCATCCTGTGGGTGTGCGTGGGGATCTTCGTCGTGGTGTTCGGCACCATGTTCTACTCCATCTGGAAGCATCGCAAGTCCGTGGGGCACCAGCCCGCCCATTTCCATGAGAACACCAAGCTGGAAGTGGTGTGGACCATCATCCCGTTCATGATCCTGGTGGGGATGGCCATTCCCTCCACCAAGACCATCCTCAACATGCGCGATGCCAGCAACCCGGACATGACCGTGAAGGTCACCGGCTACCAGTGGAAATGGGAGTACGAATATCCGGCGGAGGGCATCCGCTTCCTGTCCACCCTGTCCACGCCGCGGGATGAGATCGAAAACCGTGCGCAGAAGGGCGAGCACTATCTGCTCGAGGTGGACAATCCCCTGGTGGTGCCGGTGGGCAAAAAGGTGCGTCTGCTGCTCACCGCCAACGACGTGATCCATTCCTGGTGGGTGCCCGCCTTTGGCATCAAGCAGGATGCCATTCCGGGCTACGTCAAGGACGCCTGGTTCAAGGCCGAGAACCCGGGCGTCTATCGCGGCGTGTGTGCCGAACTGTGTGGCAAAGACCACGGCTTCATGCCCATCGTGGTAGAGGTGAAGACCCAGGAGGAATACGACAAGTGGGTCCTGGCCCAGAAGTCGGCCAAGGCGGCCGCGGTGGCCGACGCGAACAAAACCTATACCCTGGACGAGCTCAAGGCCAAGGGTGAGACGGTGTACAAGACCCACTGCGCCGCCTGCCACCAGCCCGACGGCAAGGGCCTGCCGCCCGCCTTCCCCGCCCTGGCCGGCTCGAAGATCGCCACCGGCGACAAGGCGGCCCACATCGACATCGTCATGAACGGCAAGGCCAACACGGCCATGGCCGCTTTCGGCAAACAGCTGTCCGACGTGGAGCTGGCCGCGGTCATCACCTACGAGCGCAATGCCTTCGGCAACGCCACGGGTGATGTCATCCAGCCTGCCGACATCAAGGCTTTGCGCAAATAATCGGAGGAGGTCGAGAACATGGAAGCGACACACGCACACGAGCACGGCCACGCCCACCCCACGGGCCTGATGCGCTGGCTCACCACCACCAACCACAAGGACATCGGCACCCTCTATCTGTGGTTCTCTTTCATCATGCTGCTCACCGGGGGCGTGATGGCGCTGCTCATCCGCGCCGAGCTGTTCCAGCCGGGCCTGCAGGTGGTGGAGCCCGAGGTGTTCAACAGCCTCACCACCCTGCATGGGCTGATCATGGTGTTCGGCGCGATCATGCCGGCCTTCGTGGGCTTCGCCAACTGGCAGGTGCCCATGATGATCGGCGCGCCTGACATGGCCTTCCCACGCCTGAACAACTGGTCGTTCTGGCTGCTGCCGGTGGCGGCGGTGCTTCTGATCGGCCAGTTCTTCGTGCCGGGCGGCGCCGTGGCGGGCGGCTGGACCATGTACGCGCCCCTGTTCCTGCAGGGGGGCATCGCCAACGACATGACCATCTTCGCGGTGCACATCCTGGGCATCTCCTCCATCATGGGCGCAATCAACATCATCACCACCATCCTCAACATGCGCGCCCCGGGCATGACCCTGATGAAGATGCCCCTGTTCGTGTGGACCTGGCTGATCACCGCCTATCTGCTGATCGCGGTGATGCCGGTGCTGGCCGGTGCCGTGACCATGCTGCTCACGGACCGCCATTTCGGCACCCATTTCTTCAACCCCGCGGGGGGCGGTGATCCGGTGATGTTCCAGCACATCTTCTGGTTCTTCGGCCACCCCGAGGTGTACATCATGATCCTGCCGGCCTTCGGCATCATCTCGCAGATCATTCCGGCCTTTGCGCGCAAGCCGCTGTTCGGCTACGCGTCCATGGTGTATGCCACGGCCTCCATTGCCATCCTCTCCTTCATCGTCTGGGCGCACCACATGTTCACCGTGGGCATGCCCACCTCGGCCCAGCTCTTCTTCATGTACGCCACCATGCTGATCGCGGTGCCGACCGGCGTGAAGGTGTTCAACTGGGTGGCCACCATGTGGCGCGGTTCCATGACCTTCGAGACCCCGATGCTGTTCGCCATCGGCTTCGTCTCCCTGTTTACCATCGGCGGCTTCACGGGCCTGGTGTGCGCCATCACGCCCGTGGACATCCAGATCCAGGACACCTACTACGTGGTGGCCCACTTCCATTACGTGCTGGTGTCGGGGGCCCTGTTCGCCATCTTCGCCGGGGTCTATTTCTGGCTGCCCAAATGGACCGGCCACATGTATGACGAGAAGCTGGGCAAGCTGCATTTCTGGTTGTCGGCCATCTTCTTCAACATTGCCTTCTTCCCCATGCACTTCCTGGGGTTGGCCGGCATGCAGCGGCGCGTGCCCGATTACAACCTGCAGTTCGCCGACTGGAACATGGTCTCCAGCATTGGTGCATTCGGGTTCGGCCTGTCCCAGCTCATCTTCCTGGCGGTGGTGCTGAAGGCCATCAAGGGTGGCGTCAAGGCCGAAGCCAAGCCCTGGGAGGGGGCGGATTCCCTGGAGTGGACGCACCTGCCGTCACCGGCGCCGTATCACTCCTTTGAAACACCTCCGGTGCTGAAGTAAACGCGCAAGGGGCGGCCCATGCCGGGCCGCCCCAGCGTGCACAGGAAAACGATGCAGCCCAACGAGAAGAACAAATACCTCACTGCGGCCATCCTGGTGGCGCTGGTGGTGATCATTTTCCTGTGGACGCTGCGGATGTATGGCTGAAGCGATGGATCAGCGGGACCAGAACCGGATCGTGCTGCGCAAGCTCATCGTGGTCACCGTGGCCATGTTCGGTTTCGGCTTCGCCCTGGTGCCGTTCTACAAGAAGATTTGCGAAGTGACCGGACTCAGCCGGGAACGTATCGCGGTGAGCAATACCCAGGTGGACTTCGCGCGTACCGTGACCATCGAGTTCGATTCCAATGTGGGCACCGGGCTGCCTTGGCGTTTCGAACCCCAGACGGTCAAATTACAGGTGCACCCGGGTGAGCTGAAGCAGGTGTTCTACCGGGTGGTGAACACCACCGACCGCACCATCGTGGGTCAGGCCATTCCGGCCTATGCCCCGGCGCGCGCCGCGAGCTACTTCAAGAAGATCGAATGTTTCTGTTTCAGCGAGCAGACGCTGAAGCCCGGTGAGGAGCGCCTGATGCCCGTCCAGTTCGTGGTGCAGAACGATCTCCCCCGAGACGTGCACACGATCACGCTTTCCTACACGTTCTACGAGCATGCCCCGAAGGCCGCGGCGGCGGGCACGGCCGGGGGCGGGGCGTGAACGAGCGAAACAAGCCAGGCTTGGTATCTGCCGGCAAGGCGGTGTTCTGGAGCTTTCTGGGAATTCGGCGGCGCCATGATTACGAGTCGGATGCGACCCGGCTCACCCCGGGCCAGGTGATCGCCATGGGGCTTTTTGGCGCCGCCCTGTTCGTAGCGCTGCTCTTGGGCGTGGTGTGGCTGGTGACCCACCTCGCCGCTGGATGAGGGATAGGCCGCGCCGATCATGTTGGATATTGGATAACCAAGACGAGGAGGAGCAAACATGAGTGAGCATCAAGGGGGGTACTATCTGCCGCAGCCGTCGGGCTGGCCCATCGTCGGCTCGGTGGCCCTGCTGCTGTTCGCGTCCGGCATGGTGCTGTGGGCGAACCGGCTGCCGGGCGGCTGGCTGGTGCTGGCCGGACTGGCGGTGCTGTTCTACATGATGTTCGGCTGGTTCGGCCGGGTCATCGAGGAGTCCGAGTCCGGCAAGTACAACGATCAGGTGGACCGCTCCTTCCGCTGGGGCATGACCTGGTTCATCTTCTCCGAGGTGATGTTCTTTGCCGCCTTCTTCGGCGCCCTGTTCTATCTGCGGGTGCTGGCGGTGCCCTGGCTGGGGTCGGGTGAGACGGGTGCCATGCTGTGGCCGGGTTACACCCCGAGCTGGCCCACGGCCGGCCCCCTGGGACCGAGTCTGGCAGGTGTGGACACGGAAGTGCCGCCCGGCTCCAACCAGTTCTCCAGCATGGGTGCCTGGGGGATTCCCGCCCTCAACACGCTGATCCTGCTCACCTCGGGTCTCACCGTGACCATCGCCCACTGGGGTCTGAAGAAGAACAACCGCACCCAGCTCGTCGTGTGGCTGTTCCTCACCATCTGCCTGGGCCTGCTGTTCCTGGGGCTGCAGTCCTACGAGTACGTGCATGCCTACACCAGGATGGGGCTCACCCTGGGCGCGGGGGCCTATGGCGCCACCTTCTTCATGCTCACGGGCTTTCACGGGCTGCATGTCACCATCGGCACGGTGATGCTGATCGTGATCTGGCTGCGGGCGCTCAAGGGTCATTTCACGCCGGAGCGGCATTTCGCGTTCGAGGCGGTGTCCTGGTACTGGCACTTCGTGGACGTGGTCTGGCTGCTGCTGTTCGTCTTCGTCTACGCCTTGTGACGCGCTGACCTCGGACTCACCAAGGAGGACAATAACGAGAACGATAAGGAGAAAGGGGACTCTGGCGCCGCAGGGCATCGCGGCGCCATTTTTGTTTTTGGGGTCGAATGCCTGGCGGGGGTGTCAGGGCTTGGGCGGCAGCACGCCGAAATAGAAGCCGGCCATGAGCAGGACGAACAGGGTGATGGATACGCCAATGCGCACACTCAGGGCCTTCACGGTACGTTCCGTGCTACCTTTGTCCTTCAGCAGGAAGGCCAGGGCCGAAAACAGGCTGGCGACGATGACGATGAGAAACGCGACGACGAGGCTGCGGTAGAGGATGACGGACATGGTGGGCTCGCAATGTGGCTCGGATGATGGGGCGGGTGCAGGCGTGCGGGGCACAGCGCCATGCGTTCGTCCCTGGTGTGGGACGGTGGCAGGCTGCGCCGCCGCTGCCGGACACCGGGCAAGTGTAATCCAGCCGTCTGCCTGCCGCCATGGCTGAACGCCGTCGCGGTCTTTTCTGGCCCACCCTGGCGGCCCTGGTGCTGCTCGGCGTGACCCTTGCCGCGGGCAAGTGGCAGCTGGACCGGGCGCAGTACAAGCGGGACTTGCAGGCCCGGATCGACGCCCGCCTGCAGGCTGCGCCGGTGATTCTGGATGGCAGGCCCCTGGATGCCGACACCCTGCACGGGCGGCGGGTGCAGGTCACGGGCCGGTTCGATCCCGCCCACGAGATCTTCATCGACAACCGCAGCCTGCAGGGCCGTCCCGCCTATCAGGTACTCACGCCGCTTCTGATCGGGGGCGGATCCGTGGCCGTACTGGTGGACCGCGGCCGGGTGTCCCATGACTGGAACGGGCCGCTGCCGGTGGTCAGGGTGCCCCCAGCTCCTGTGCGTATCGAGGGCATCGCCGGGCCGCCGCCGGCCAAATACCTGGAACTGTCGCGCGAGGTGGTGCAGGGCAAGGTGTGGCAGAACCTGGATCTGCCCCGTTATGCGGCGGGACTGCCCTATCCCCTCCTGCCCATCGTGGTGACCCAGCTCAACGACACTGGCGACGGGCTTTACCGGGAATGGCTGCGGCCGGACAGCGGCGTGGAAAAACATCTGGGCTATGCCTTTCAGTGGTTCGCCATGGCGGCGGCCATCGTGATCCTTTACGTGGTGATGTATGCAAGACGACGCAGGTCGCAGAAATCGGACTAAATTCCTGTTGGTGCTGGCGGTCTTCCTGGCGCCGGTGGTGGCCTCGTATCTCTTTTACTACGTGTGGCCGCCCAAGGGTGGGGCGGTGAACTATGGCGAGTTGATCGAGCCGGTGACGCTGCCCATGGACCTCACCCTGACGCAGCCGGACGGCACACCCCTGTCCCTGCGCCAACTGCGGGGCAAGTGGCTGCTGGTGCATGCCGCGCCCAGCACCTGCGACGCCACCTGCGCGCGTCAATTCGATGCCATGCGGCGCGTGCGACTGCTGCAGGGACGCGACCAGGACCGGGTGCAGGTGGTGTGGCTGGTGACCGATGCCGGGCAGCCGGAGTCTGCCCTCGTGGAGCGTCTCGGGCCGTTGCGCCTGGTGCATGACCCCCAGGGGGCGCTCGGGCGCCGCCTGCCGGCCCAAGGCAGCATTGGCGAGCATCTCTACGTGATCGACCCCTTGGGCAATGTCATGATGCGCTACCACTTGGACCCCGATCTCAAGCGCATGGGCAAGGATCTCGCCCGTCTGCTCAAGGCCTCCCAGATCGGCTGATGACCCTGCAGAGCCTGCTTTTGCTTGCCCTGTTCGGCCTGCTCGTGGCCTTGCCCGCGCTCGTGTACGTGGCGCGCCGGGGCGGTGATTCCTACCCGCGGCTGGCCTGGGTCACTGCTTTCCTGGCGCTGGATCTCATCCTCTTCGGTGCCTTCACACGGCTCACGGATTCCGGTTTGGGCTGTCCCGACTGGCCCGGCTGCTATGGCCACTCCAATCCGATATCGGCGGGGGAGCATATCCGCGCCGCGGAGACTGCCATGCCCACCGGCCCGGTCACGCGCATGAAGGCCTGGATCGAAATGCTGCACCGCTATTTCGCCATGGGGGTGGGGGTACTCATCATCGTGCTCATGGTGCAGGCCTGGCGCCGTCACCGGCGCGAGCCTGCCCGCTCACCTTGGCTCGCCACGGTGATCTTCCTCGCGGTGTGCGTCCAGGGGGCATTCGGTGCCCTCACCGTGACCATGAAATTGCAGCCGGCCATCGTCACCCTGCACCTGCTGGGGGGCATGACCCTGTTGGCCCTGCTCACCTGGCTCGCCCTCCGGGAAAGCCCGCCTGAAACCGTTGGGGCGGGCGCGCGTCCACTCCGGGGCCACGCCTTCGCTGCGGCCCTGCTGTTGGCCCTGCAAATCGCCCTGGGCGGCTGGGTAAGCACCAATTACGCGGTGCTGGCCTGCCCGGATTTTCCGCTGTGTCACGGTCACTGGCTGCCGCCGGACATGGATTTTCGTCATGCCTACACCCTCTGGCGTCCCCTGGGACATACGGGGGACGGCGATCTCATTCCCTTCCAGTCCCTGGTGGCCATTCACTGGGTGCACCGCAACTTCGCCTATGGTGTGCTGGCCGTGCTGGCGGCGCTTGCCTGGCGGTCCTGGTCGGTGCCGGGCCTTGCCCGCTGGGCCCGGGTGCTGGCAGGGCTTGCCCTCCTGCAGTTCGTCACCGGCCTGTCCAACGTGCTGCTGGCCTGGCCCCTGCCCCTGGCCCTGCTGCACAATGGCGGTGCGGCGCTCCTGGTGATGACGCTGGTGGTGCTACACTTCCGCATCGGGGCTGCGCCCCGGCCCAAGCCCGCGCAGACGGGGTGATCCAACGTGAGGAGACCAACATGACGACCCTGAGCGTCAACCAGGTGGCCTGCCGCTGCCAGCAGTTCTTCGCCCTGTGCAAGCCGCGGGTGGTGGCGCTGATCGTGTTCACCGCGGTG
The DNA here is from genome assembly GCA_037478575.1 of Burkholderiales bacterium. Taxonomy (GTDB): domain Bacteria; phylum Pseudomonadota; class Gammaproteobacteria; order Burkholderiales; family Thiobacteraceae; genus Thiobacter. The sequence continues at coordinate 9,619 of JBBFMG010000061.1, forward strand.
ATCGGCATGTTCCTGGCGCTGCCTGGCATGGTGCCCCTGCAGATCCTCATCGCCGGCACCGTGGGCATCGCCCTGGTGGCGGGCGCAGCGGCGGCCTTCAACTGTCTGATCGAGCAGAAGGTGGACGCCATCATGGCGCGCACCCGGGCGCGGCCCCTGCCACGCGGGGAGGTGACGCCGCTGCAGACCCTGGTGTTCGCCGGTGTGGTGGGCGGGCTGGGTCTGTTCATCCTCAACACCTACGTGAATGCCCTCACCATGTGGCTCACCCTGGCCACCTTCGTGGGCTATGCGGTGATCTACACGGTGGTGCTCAAACCCCTGACGCCCCAGAACATCGTGATCGGCGGGGCTTCCGGCGCCATGCCGCCGGTGCTGGGCTGGGCCGCTGCCACAGGCGAGGTGAGTGCCGATGCCCTGCTCCTGTTCCTCATCATTTTCGCGTGGACGCCGCCCCATTTCTGGGCCCTGGCCCTGTATCGGCGCGAGGAATACGCCAAGGCCGGAATGCCCATGCTGCCGGTCACCCACGGCGAGGCCTTCACCCGCCTGCATGTGCTGCTCTATACCCTGATCCTCACCGCCTGCACCCTGCTGCCCGTGGCGAGCGGCATGAGCGGGCTCTTCTACCTGGCGGCCGCCTTGGTGCTGGATGGGGTGTTCCTGTGGTATGGCTGGCGCCTGTACCGGGCCTACAGCGATGCGTTGGCGAAGAAGACCTTTGCCTATTCCATCCTGTATCTCAGTCTGCTCTTTGCCGCGCTGCTCGTGGACCACTATTTCCGGCTGCCCCTGACGCTCCTGGCCTGAAATTTCCGTGCACGATTGCCGGAATTAGGATAAACTGCTCCGCAAAGAGCTTTATCCTGCGGCCATGATCCTGTCCCGAACCAGCCAATACGCGATCCAGGCGCTGATCTTCATCGCCACCCAGCCCAAGGGTCAGCCCGTGCTCAACCGGCAGATCGCCAGCCATCTGAACGTGCCGCCGGCCTATCTCGCCAAGATCATGCAGAGCCTGTGCAAGGGCAACCTGCTCTATTCCTTCCGCGGCCGTCTGGGGGGCTTCTGTCTGCGCGAGGGGGCGGAAAAGACCGATCTGCTCCAGGTGCTCGCCATCACCGAAGGGCCGGGCTTCGCCCAGGACTGCGTGCTGGGGCTCAAGGTGTGTTCCGATGCCACCGCCTGCCCCATGCACACCAAGTGGCAGCCCATCAAGAAAAAGGTGCTCGCCCTGCTCAAGGAGCAGACCCTGGAAAAACTCGCGCGCGCCGTCCAGACCGGCAAATATCGTCTGGCCGATCTGCCCAACACCGTGCTGGCGCCCCAGCGCCTGGAGCGCGAGACCGCCTGACGCAGGGGCGACCGCTGGCTATACTGCCGGCGTCATGCCCCGCGCGCCCTCTGCATTTCCTCCGGAATCTGCGCCCGCCGCCCTGGTGATCATCATTGATGGTATAGAAGCGGCGCGAGTGGACTTCAGCCCCGGCAGCCGGGACATTCTGGTCACCCTGCCCATCAGCGCAGGTGAGCATGTGCTGGTGCTCGATAAC
>JBBFMG010000062.1:0-11171 GCA_037478575.1 Burkholderiales bacterium
CCCCATTTCTGGTACAGCACGTGGGACAGACGGTAGAGCACCGCGCCAGCGGGACCCAGGAGCACGAACCAGAAGGCCACCCCGAAGAACTGCCGGTGGGCACAGGACAGCAACTGCTCGATGGTCAGCCGGGACAGGGCATTGGCATCGAGTCCCTCCGTGACCGTGCCGTGCCATTGCTGGAGCTCCCGGCGGGCGGCTTCCACCTCGCCGGCCCGCAGCTTTTCGGCGATGCGCGCCGCGGTGTCCGTAAAGTGGCGGATACCCAGGGTGATATAGAGCACCGCCACATCCAGCGCCAGGACCGGCAACGCTCCCCCCTTTGCAGCGAGCTCATGCACGGCCGCCACCAGGAACACGGGCGGCAGCACCGCCAGTGCCCAGGCGAGCACACCGTAGCGATAGCGTCCGCCATTGAGCTGCCGCTCCAGGAAATTGGCATAGCGGGCGAACTGGACATAGAGCTGGAGGCGGTGGCGCAGCGGCTGGAAGTGTTCCAGCACCAGGACCGCCACCAGACTCAGGAAGGCCATGTCAGCGCTCCATTTCCACCGACAGTTCGCCCACGCGATACACCTCGGGCGGGCTGTCGTAGATTTCCACCGTGGGCATCTGGATGTCCCTGTTCTGCATCGCCAGATGATCGTGCAGGGCCTGGTAGGCCTTGCTTGGCGCCAGCAGGGCCGCCGCGCGCACCCGCGCGATGAGCACCCGTCGCGCCGGAATCTCGCCCAGGCGCAAAGGCTCCGCCGGCTGCACGCCGGGACCGATGAGATAGCCGGTGCGCGCGCGCAGCTGGCTGCGTGCCACCCTGCGCGGATCGTCCAGCAGCACGGTGATGGCCGCACCACGCGCGAGGTTCTGCTGCGCCATCAGGGCGCGCACCCGCGCCTGGGTTTCCGGCAGCCGGGCATAGTCGCCCGTATGATCCAGATAGGCGAAACGGTAAGGACCCCGTTCCGCCTCGCTGATCTCCACCCGGTTGAAACCGCCCCACCAGGCGAACACCGCGACCAGGGGCAGCACGAAGGCGAGGAGAATGATCAGCCAGTGTTTTTTGAGCAAGGGAGACTCCGGCGGGATGAACCCGGGCGTGCGGCGATGGGACCCCGGCGGGCAATCGTCACCCCGCCATCGGCACACCGTGCCGGCGTGGCGCCTGGATGCCCTCTGGCAGCGCGGGTCCGCAGCGGTGCCTATAATACCCCATTCCTTTTTTGGCTCACCAGCGAGGATGCGATGCTGCGCACATGGCTTCTGCTTTGGTTGATTCCCCTTTTGGCCAGCGCCGCCCAGGAAGCCCCGGTGACGGTGAGGATGGACCCGGTGCGGGTGGGCAGGCACAGCTGGTATGTACAGGGGCTGCCCGGCGCGGCGTCGGCCGCGAACCAGGGCTTCATGTCCAATGCCGGCTTCGTCGTGACGCCCGCCGGTGTGGTCGTGTTCGATGCCCTGGGCACGCCGCCCCTGGCCGCCGAACTGCTGAAGCGCATCCGGCACATCACCCTGGCGCCCATCCGCTATGTGATCGTCAGTCACTACCATGCCGACCACATCTACGGGCTGCAGGTATTCAAGGCCGCCGGTGCCGAAATCTGGGCACACGAAGGTGCGCGCCACTATCTGAACAGCCCCGAGCTGGAGGCGCGCCTCGCCCAGCGGCGCGAGGAGTTGTTCCCCTGGGTGGACGAAAACACGCGCGTGCTGCCGCCAGACCGCTGGCTGGCGGGCGATACCGATTTCGAGCTGGGTGGCGTGCATTTCTCGCTGCGCCACGTGGGTCCGGCCCACTCCCCAGAGGACGTGGCCCTTTACGTGCACGAGGACCGGGTGCTCTACGCGGGCGATCTGGTATTCAAGGGACGGGTGCCCTTCGTGGGGGATGCCGACAGCCGCTCCTGGCTCAGCGCCCTGGACAAGCTTTTGGCCTTCGAGGCCCGGGTGCTGGTGCCGGGGCATGGCGCCGTGTCACGCAATCCCCGCGCCGATCTCACCCTGACGCGGGACTATCTGCGTTTCCTGCGCCAGACCATGGGCAAGGCGGTGGCGGACATGGTGCCCTTCGAGGAAGCCTACGCCCGCACCGACTGGTCGCGCTGGCGCAAGCTGCCCGCCTTCCCCGAAGCCAATCGCATCAACGCCTACAACACCTACCTGCTGATGGAAAGGGAAGCCCTGGGGCAGTAAGCTCGCCGCTCCCTTCCCTCAGCCTTTCCGTCGCCCTTCCTCTCACGCCCCGCGCCGGGCCTCCTGACAACCTGCCCTGCGCGTGCTATGCTTCCCGCATATTCTATTCGCTGGCCGTCATTACGACGGCATGACTGCCCGAACAGGCCCTGTGTCCGGGCATCACCGCTTCCCGCGGGGACGGCGCACCGGCTGTGCCGGCACAGCCCGGTGCCCGACGGAATGGAGCACGGCTGAATGAAAACCTTACTGCGCGTATTGTGCCGACTGTTGTTTCGGATCGAGATTCGGGGGCTGGAAAATCTGCCCCAGGGGGGCAGGCTGCTCGTGGTCGCCAACCACGAATCCTTCCTGGATGGCCTGCTGCTCGGCCTGTTTCTGCCCTTCCGGATGACCTTCGTGGTCCATACCACGGTGTTGCGCAACCCGCTGTTTCGCCTCTTCCTTTCCCAGGTGCCCTACCTGGCGGTGGATCCCACCAGCCCCCTGGCCATGAAACGGGTCATCAGGCTGCTGGAGGCCGGCCAACCCGTGGCCATCTTTCCGGAAGGTCGCATCACCCTCACCGGCAGCCTGATGAAGGTCTATGACGGCCCCGGTTTCGTGGCTGCCAAGACCGGGGCCACCATCCTGCCGGTCCGTCTCGACGGTGCGGCGCGCTCCTACTTCAGCCGCCTGTCCGGCGACTACCCGCGCCGGTTTTTTCCAAAAATCACACTCGCCATCCTCCCGCCCACCTCGATCGAAATGCCGGTAGCACCCACCGCGAAACTGCGGCGGAATCTCGCGGGCAAGGCCATGCGCCGCATCATGCAGGAGATGATATTCGCGTCGCAGCCGGTGCAGACCCTGTTTGGCGCCCTGCTCGACGCCATCAGGATCCACGGACGGCGCAGGCGCGTCCTGGAGGACATGCGCCAGGTGGAGGAAAGCTATGGGCAGGTGCTGACCAGGGCGCTTGCGCTGGGGCGGCTGGTCACCCGGATCAGCCACCCCGGCGAAAACGTCGGCGTGCTGCTGCCCAATGCGAGCAGCACCCTGTGTCTCATTTTCGGCATGAGCGCCATGGGACGTGTCCCGGCCATGCTCAACTACACGGCCGGCGCCGCGGGCCTACGCAATGCCTGCATTGCCGCCGGCGTGCGCACCATCGTGACCTCCCGCCAGTTTGTGGAGACGGCGAAACTCGGTGCGGTCCTGGGCGAGCTCACCGACCTGAACGTCGTCCATCTGGAGGATCTGCGCAGCCGCTTCACCGTCTGGGACCGGCTATGGCTCACCGCCTTCGCACGCTGGCTGCCCTCCCTCGCCACCGTCAAGGGACATCCGGACGATATCGCCGTGGTGCTGTTCACGTCCGGCTCCGAAGGCAAACCCAAGGGAGTGGCCCATACCCACCGCAGCATTCTGTCCAACATTGCGCAGATCCGGGCCGTCATCGAATTTTCCCCCAGCGACAAGTTCATGATCATGCTGCCGCTGTTCCATGCCTTCGGCTTTACCTGCGGCGGCATCATGCCCCTCGTAACGGGCTCCCGGGTATTCCTCTATCCGTCTCCCCTGCATTACCGCATCATTCCGGAACTCATCTACGACCGGGGTTGCACTGTCCTGTTCGGCACCAGTACTTTCCTGGGTCATTACGCCCGCTTCGCCCATCCCTACGACTTCTACAAATTGCGCTACGTGGTCGCGGGAGCGGAGAAGCTCAAGGACGAAGTGCGCACCACCTGGATGCAGAAATTCGGCATTCGCATCCTGGAGGGTTATGGCGCCACCGAGTGCGCCCCGGTGCTGGCCGTGAACACCCCCATGGCCCACCGCACGGGAAGCGTGGGCATGCTGCTTCCCGGCCTCGAAGCCCGGCTCGATCCCGTCCCGGGCATCGAGCGCGGCGGCGTACTCAGCGTGCGTGGCCCGAACGTGATGCAGGGCTATTACCTGTTCGACCAGCCGGGCGTGCTGCACCCGCCGGCCGGGGGCTGGTACAACACCGGCGATGTGGTTGAAATCGACGCGGACGGCTTCCTGCATATCCTGGGCCGGGTAAAAAGATTCGCCAAGATCGCCGGGGAAATGGTCTCCCTTGAGCTCGTCGAGCAGATTGCCCATCGGGCCTCACCCACCCACCAGCACGCCGCCACCACCCAGCCGGATGCCCAGCGGGGCGAAAACCTCGTGCTCTTCAGCACCGATGCCAGCCTAAAGCGTGAGGCCCTGCTGGTGGCTGCGCGTGAGATGGGCAGTCCCGAGCTGGCCGTGGCCCGCCGGATCATCCATGTGGCCGCATTGCCGCTATTGGGCACGGGCAAGGTGGACTACGTCGCCCTGCAGCGCATGGCGGAAGGCCAGCGGGCGGAGGCCGTCTGTTCCTGAACCGACCTGCCGCTTTCCCCGCATGCTGCGGGCGACTTCGCGCCACTCATGCCCGGGGAAGTTGACGCTCGGGCGATTGCCGCAGGAGACCCCATGACTGCCCTGGTTCCCCCGGATGGCCGGACCCTCACCCCTGCCCTGGCCGCCGTGCTGGTGGCGCAGTTTTTTTCCGCGCTGGCCGACAACGCGCTGCTATTCGTTGCCATCGCCCTGCTCAAGACCATGCAGGCCCCCAACTGGCAGGAGCCGCTGTTGCAGGAATTCTTCGCCCTCCCCTTCATATTGCTGGCGCCCTTCGTCGGCCCTTTCGCGGACGGCTGGTCCAAGGGCCGGGTGATGCTCCTGGCCAATGCCATGAAATTCGCGGGCACCCTGGCCATGCTGCTGGGGTTGCATCCCCTGCTCGCCTATGGCCTGGTGGGTGCCGGCGCCGCGGCCTACTCCCCGGCGAAGTACGGCATCCTCAGCGAGCTGGTGAGCCCGGCGCGCCTGGTCCAGGCCAACAGCATGATGGAAGGCTCGACCATCGTTGCCATCCTGCTGGGTGCGGTCTCCGGCGGTATGCTGGCCGACTGGTCGGTGCGGGCGGCCCTGGCCGGGGTCGCCGTGTGTTATGTCATCGCAGCCCTGGCCAACCTGATGATTCCCCGCCTGCCACCGGCCCACGTCCTGCCCACCTGGTCACCTTCGCTGCTGGTGGGTGACTTCTGGCTGGCCCTGGTCGCCCTGGTGAAAAATCGGGATGCCCGCTTTTCCCTGATCGGAACCAGCCTTTTCTGGGGCAGCGGCAGCACCCTGCGGTTTCTCCTGGTGGCCTGGGTGCCGGTGGCGCTGCACATCGACGATAACGGCACGGCAGCCAAGTTGAGCGGCGTGGTGGGGATCGGCATCGCCCTGGGTGCAGCGGCGGCGGCGAAATTCATCACCCTGGAAAACGTGCAGCGCGCGCTTCCGGCCGGCATCCTGATCGGTCTTTTGATTCCCCTGCTCGCCCATGGCAACAGCCTGCTTCCGACGATCATCCTGCTCGTATTGATCGGCATCTGCGGCGGTTTTTACGTGGTGCCCCTCAATGCCCTGCTGCAGGAACGCGGCCACGAAACCGTGGGCGCGGGACATGCCATCGCCGTTCAGAATGCCTTCGAAAATCTCGCCATGCTGGTAATGGTGGGTATCTATGCGCTGATGACGAAAGCGGGCCTGACCGTGGTCACGGTGGCCACCCTGTTCGGAATCGGGGTGTTCGTCGCCATGGCCGCCCTGGCGTGGACGCGCATCCGTGGCCAGGGCGCGGGGCTTGCTGGGGCAACGCGCGAACGCTGAATGGCACGTCTGGCACGCAACCCGACGGGGGCCAATCGCAGGAGCCCGCTCCTGCCGGCTTGGGCATGCCTGGGGTAGTGCGGCGGGGAAGGCACAGCGGGCGAGGGAAAGCTCGCCTGATGCCGGGCCTCAGCCCGGCACCGGGTCAGCTGTCGCCGCGCAGGCTGGCGACGCTGCTTTCCACCCAGCGCTTGATGCGGTTGGCGTCGGTGATGCGGGTGAATTTGCCGTCGCCATCCAGCAGCACGATGATCAGCGGCTGGTTGGCGATTTGCGCCTGCATCACCAGACAGTGGCCGGCCTCGGCGATATAACCGGTCTTGGACAGACCAATCTCCCATTCCTTGTCGCTCACCAGCTTGTTGGTATTGCGGTAGGCGATGCTGCGATGCACCACGCCACCCCGCGCCAGCGCCTTGTGCCGTTTGTACACCGGCACCTCCACGTCGTAGCTCGCGGTGGTCGTGATCTCGCTGATGGTGGGATAGCCATGGGCCGCCTTGACCATCTTGGCCAGATCCTCGGCAGTGGACTGGTTGCCCGGGCGCAGGCCAGTGGAATCGACGAAGCTCGTGTCGCGCATGCCCAGCTGCCGGGCCTTGCGATTCATGGCCGCCACGAAGGCGGCCGTACCGCCGGGATAGGTGCGCGCCAGGGCCGCCGCCGCCCGGTTCTCCGAGGACATCAGGGCAAGTTGCAGCAACTGGTAGCGCGTGAGCACCGTACCCACGGCGAGCCTGGAATGGGTGCCCTTGACGCGGTCCACATCGTCTTCGGAGATGGTGATCTTCTCATCGAGCGGCAGTCGCGCGTCGAGGGTCACCATGGCCGTCATGAGCTTGGTGATGGAGGCGATGGGGGTGCGCACATCCGCGTTCTTGGCGTAGATCACGCGCCCGGTCCGCTCGTCCATGACCAGGGCCATGGAGGAACGCAGCTCGGGGTCGCCGCGCAGATGGTCGGCGAGCTCGCTTTCGTACTGGCGGATGCGCGCCGCGATGGGGTCGTCTGCCTGGGACATGGCAGCAGTGCAGGAGACCGCCCCCTTCGGACCGGGCACGGCACAAGGATCGGCGCCAGCCGCTGCGGAGACCAGAAACAGGCACAAGGCCGGAAAAAGGGTATTCATGCTCCGCATTAGCGTCGTCCTCCCTGCGTTCTTGAGCTTACAGGTTGTTCAGTTGAGGCAGCGCGCCGCGCCCTGCCGTAACCTTACCGCCGGCCGACCCGGATGGCAAGGGGGTTGGCACCGATTTTTTTACTTTCGGCTCAAATTCTTACGGGCAATTCTTGAGGCGGGGTTGAGGTTTACCGGCCGCCCTACGCCACGACGCAGTCCACGAAGTAGCGTGTCCGCCCATTGACTTCCTCGGTCACCAGACCGTGGATGTCAGTCTCGAAGCCAGGAAATTTCTGGTTGAATTCCCGGGCGAACTGCAAATAGCGCACGATGGTGCCGTTGAAGCGCTCGCCCGGGATCAGCAGGGGAATGCCCGGCGGATAGGGGGTGAGCAGCACCGCCGTGATGCGCCCGGCCAGATGGTCGATTTCCACGCGTTCGATCTCCCGGTGAGCCATCTTGGCGAAGGCATCGGTGGGCTTCATGGCGGGCGCCATTTCGGACAGATACATCTCGGTGGTGAGGCGCGCGATGTCGTTGGCCCGGTAGATGCCGTGGATGGAGTCACACAGGTCGCGCAGGCCCACCCGCTCGTAACGGGGATGCTTGGCCACGAATTCGGGCAGCACGCGCCACAGGGGCTGGTTGCGGTCGTAATCGTCCTTGAACTGCTGCAGGGCGGTGAGCAGCGTATTCCAGCGCCCCTTGGTGATGCCGATGGTGAACATGATGAAGAAGGAATAAAGCCCCGTCTTCTCCACGATCACGCCGTGTTCGGCCAGATATTTGGTGACGATGGCGGCGGGAATGCCCGACTCCGCGAAATCGCCTTCCACGTCCAGTCCCGGGGTGATGATGGTGGACTTGATGGGATCCAGCATGTTGAAGCCGGGCGCCAGGTTGCCGAAGCCGTGCCAGCGCTCGTTGGCGCGCAGCATCCAGTCCTCGCGGCTGCCGATGCCCTCCTCCGCCAGGTGCTCCGGCCCCCACACCTTGAACCACCAGGACCCGCCGAACTCCTGTTCCACCTTGCGCATGGCGCGCCGGAAATCCAGCGCCTCCAGGATGGATTCCTCCACCAGCGCGGTGCCGCCCGGCGGTTCCATCATGGCGGCGGCGATGTCGCAGGATGCGATGATCGCGTACTGGGGACTGGTGGACATGTGCATGAGGAAGGCCTCGTTGAACACGTCCCGGTCCAGTTTGCGCTCCACCGAATCCTGCACCAGGATCTGGGACGCCTGGCTCAGACCCGCAAGCAGCTTGTGTGTCGACTGGGTGGAGAACAGCATGGATTTCTGCGGCCGCGGCCGGTCGCGGCCGATGGCATGCATGTCCTTGTAGAAGCTGTGGAAGGCTGCATGGGGCAGCCAGGCCTCGTCGAAGTGCAGGGTGTCGATCTTGCCGTCGAGCATGCCCTTGATGGTCTCGACATTGTAGAGAATGCCGTCATAGGTGCTCTGGGTGATGGTGAGCACCCGGGGCGGGCGCTTCACGTCGCGCGCGAAGGGGTGGGCCTCGATCTTCTTCTGGATGTTCTCCCAGCGGAACTCGTCCAGGGGAATGGGCCCGATGATGCCGTAGTGGTTGCGCGTGGGTGTGAGGAACACCGGGATGGCACCCGTCATGGTGATGGCATGGAGGATGGACTTGTGGCAGTTGCGGTCCACCACTACCACGTCGCCCGGCGCCACCGTGGAATGCCAGACGATCTTGTTGGACGTGGACGTGCCGTTGGTGACGAAGAAAAGATGATCGGCATTGAAGATGCGCGCCGCATTGCGCTCGGACGCCGCCACCGGGCCGGTGTGGTCCAGCAGCTGCCCCAGCTCCTCCACGGCGTTGCAGACGTCAGCCCTGAGCATGTTTTCGCCGAAGAACTGGTGGAACATCTGCCCCACCGGGCTCTTCAGGAAGGCCACGCCCCCGGAATGGCCCGGGCAGTGCCAGGAATAGGAACCGTCTGCCGCGTAATGGGTGAGTGCCCGGAAAAAGGGCGGCGGCAGCGAATCCAGGTAGGCGCGCGCCTCGCGCACCACGTAGCGCGCGATGAATTCCGGCGTGTCCTCGAACATGTGAATGAAGCCGTGCAGCTCCTTCAGCACGTCGTTGGGAATGTGGCGCGAAGTGCGGGTCTCGCCGTACAGGAAGATGGGGATGTCCGCGTTGCGGAAGCGGATGCCCTCCACGAAGGCCCGGATCTGGGACACCGCATGCTCGGCCAGCTCGGGGGTGGAGAACTCCTCGTCATCGATGGACAGGATGAAGGCCGAGGCCCGGCTCTGCTGCTGGGCGAAGGAGGCCAGGTCGCCATAGCTGGTCGCACCCAGGACTTCCATGCCCTCGTCCTCGATGGCCTTGGCCAGCACGCGGATGCCGATGCCGCTGGCGTTCTCGGAGCGGAAGTCCTCGTCGATGATCACGATGGGAAAACGGAAGCGCATGGTTCAGTCCGGAAGGGGTGGAATTGCCGGGACGCGCCGGCACGCGGTTTCGGGTGGCAAGAATGTATCACAGGCACCGACCCGCGGCGGCGGGGGCGACAGGGCTGGTGACAGTACTCACGGGCGGGTGCCCAGGCGTCAGATGCGCGGCAGGGTGACGCCGCGCTGCCCCTGATATTTGCCGCCCCGGTCCTTGTAGGACACCTCGCAGGGCTCGTCGGACTCGAAGAAGATCACCTGCGCCACGCCCTCATTGGCGTAAATCTTGGCCGGCAGGGGCGTGGTGTTGGAAAACTCCAGGGTCACGTAGCCCTCCCATTCGGGCTCGAAGGGCGTCACGTTGACGATGATCCCGCACCGGGCGTAGGTGGACTTGCCCAGGCAGATGGTGAGCACGTTGCGCGGAATGCGGAAATATTCCACCGTGCGCGCCAGCGCGAAGGAATTGGGCGGAATGATGCAGTAATCGCCCGTCACCTCGACGAAGGAATTGGGATCGAAATTCTTGGGATCGACGATGGTGGTGTTGATGTCGGTGAACAGGCGGAATTCGTTGGAGCAGCGGATATCGTAGCCGTAGCTGGACGTGCCGTAGGAGACGATGGGCCGACCGTTGACTTCCCTGATCTGGTTGGGCTCGAACGGCTCGATCATGCCGTATTCGAGCGCCATGCGGCGGATCCACTTGTCCGATTTGATGCTCATGTCGTTCCTGCCCAAAAAAATAGCAAGGCGCGGGGCCCCCATTGTAAAACAACCCCGGGCCGCCGCGCCTGGCCGTGGCAACGTCAGGTGTTCTGGATGACGATGGTGGGGAACTTGGCGGAGTGATCCGCGGCCAGCTCGCCGATCTTCACCGCCACCCGGCGCGCGATCTGCCGGTAGATCTGGGCCGCGCGGCTGTCGGGATCGGCCACCACCGTGGGTTTGCCGGAATCGGCCTGCTCCCGAATGTGGATGTCCAGCGGCAGGGCGCCCAGGAATTCCACGTTGTAATCCTTGCACATGCGCTCGCCGCCGCCCTCGCCGAAGATGCGTTCCTCGTGGCCGCACTTGGAGCAAATGTGGATGCTCATGTTCTCCACCACGCCCAGGATGGGAATGTTCACCTTCTCGAACATCTTGAGGCCCTTGCGGGCGTCGATCAGGGCGATGTCCTGGGGGGTGGTAACGATCACCGCGCCGGTCACCGGCACCCGTTGCGCCAGGGTGAGCTGGATGTCCCCGGTGCCCGGCGGCAGGTCCACCACCAGGTAGTCGAGGTCGTCCCATTTGGTCTGGTTCAGCAGCTGTTCCAGGGCCTGGGTGACCATGGGACCGCGCCAGACCATGGGCGTCTCCACGTCGATCAGAAAGCCGATGGACATGGCCTGCAGACCGTGGCCCATCATGGGCAGCAGGTGCTGGCCGTCCTCGGCGGCCTCGGGCTTGCCGGTGATGCCCAGCATGGTGGGCTGGGAAGGACCGTAGATGTCGGCATCCAGGATGCCCACCCGCGCCCCCTCGGCGGCCAGGGCCAAGGCCAGGTTGACGGCGGTGGTGGACTTGCCCACCCCGCCCTTGCCGGAGGCGACCGCGATCACGTTGCGCACGCCCGGCACGGGCTTCACGCCCCGCTGCACCGCGTGGGCGACGATCTTCCAGGAGACATTGGCCGTCACCTTGCCCACACCCGGGATGCTCTTCACCGCATTCTCCGCCAGGGCACGGATCTCCTCCTG
>JBBFMG010000063.1:0-11143 GCA_037478575.1 Burkholderiales bacterium
CCGCATGCCCTGGCCGTACACCCACTCCGGCTGGGCGATCTCCGCCAGCGCCCCAGCGAACCGGTGTTCCTCCTCCGCGCTGAGTCCCGCCGGCTGGAAATCCACGCCAAAAGCCTCGGCAAAAGCCTGGCTCAGTGCTGCCTGTACGCGATCGAGGGGAGGCGTGTGCCCCAGCAGTTCGGCAAGGCTCACCACCCGCTCGCGGGCCGAGGCCACTGCCTTGTCCGCGAGCTTCTCGGCGGGAATGCGCAGCACCCGCAGCATCCGTTCCACATCGAACTCGATGAGCAGGGTGCCCTGGTACATGAGGGCATCGCCCTCGAACACACCGCCGGTGCCCGAGATCTTGCGTCCGGCCACCTCGATGTCGTTGCGTGGCCGGAAGCGCGCATCCACCCCCAGGCTGGCGATGCCTTGTGCGGCCGCCTCGCAAATGCGGCGCGCGATCAGGGCGAGATCGGCGACACCCAGCACACTGCGTGCGAGATAGAGTTCCCAGCCCAGCTGGCCTGCGTCGAAATAGATGGCGCCGCCCCCCGTGATGCGACGCTGCACTTCGATGCCATGTTGCCGGCAATAGTCGAGGTCCAGTTCCTGGCGCGGGTCCTGATGGAAGCCCACCAGGGCGCTGGGCGTAAAGCGCAGGAAGCGCAGGGTATTGGCGCCCTTGCCCGCGGCCCGCGCTTCCAGCAGCGCGCGGTTGAGGGCGATGTTCTCCGCCGCACTGCGCAGACCGGTATCCAGCAGGCGCCAGCGCTCAGCCATGGGTCACCACCGGCAAGGGAAAGGGCGCGCGCGAGGTCGCCCGGGGCGTTGCAGCGTCGTCCGGGAGCAGCAGCTCCATGTCCAGCGCCACGTCCTGGGCCAGAGAGCAGCAGCCGCCGACGATCCGGACCTCCCGCCCCAGCCGGCGCGCGAGTTCCACCACGCCTTCCGCCGGATGGGCGATGGCATCGAGCCCGGCGAGCACCGCGTAGGCATCGATGCGCACACGGGCCCGTCCGGGGGGCCGTGCGCAGCCCAGCAGGATCGGTATGTCCGGCAGGGCGCGCCGGGCGTCGAGAAAGAAGCGCCCCACCTCCTCGGGATTCGGAGTGACGAAGGGCCGCGTCGGCGGCGCATAGAAGGGCATGGCCGCCACCAGCACCAGCGCATGGGGGCGGTGACGCGCCACCATTTCCAGCGCCTGCCATTCCCCCAGCAGATGGCCATAATGCAGGCCAAGCACGATGTGGGGCACCACGCGCAGACCGCTGGCCATGAGGGCGGCGAGACTCGCCTCGAAATCCGCCACCGGACGCTTGAGGTGATAGACCTGGGTCAGCGTGTCCTGGGCGCCGATGACATCCATCATGGCCACGTCGATACCCGCATCGCGCAGGGCCCGCGCCCGCGCCGCGTCGGTGAGCGCCGTGTGCAGCGCGATGCGAAAGGTGGGAAAGGTGTCCTTGATGCGGCGCAGCACCGCGAGATACGGTTCGTATTCCACCTCGTTGCGCCGGTTGGAGCCGCCGGTGAGCAGCATGCCGCGGGCGCCGCGGGCAATCTCCCGGTGCACCACCCGCCACAAGTCCTCGGGCGTGCGCGCGGGAATCATGGGCGCGAGGATTTGCGCCTTGCAGTGATCGCAGTTGAGAGCGCAGTCGCCCCCCGTGATGGACACCGCGGGCCAGCGCGCCGCCCCGCAGGCCGGGATCTCGCTGGAGCGGTAGGCCTTGAAGCTGGGGACATGGAACCGGATGGCCGCAGAGGCAGGGGCGTGGGCCAGCAGTTCCTGCGCAAGCGTGGCATCGAGCTGGACGGTTTCGAAGGCCTCGATACCTTCGGTGGGAAGTGGCGCGCCCATCTCGACGGCTGTCCTGGGCCTGCCGGAAAGCGGGCCGTCAGGCGCAGCCCGCAAAGCCCTCTGCCTCCATCTTCACTTCGAAGGCATTGAGGGCCGCCTCGCCGGTGAGCAGCGTGCCCACCTCCTCGTCCCACTCGCTGGGCTGCATGCGCACCATCCAGCCGGCACCGTAGGGATCTTCGTTGACCAGGCCCGGCTGGGCATCCAGGGCTTCGTTCACGGCGATGATTTCACCGCTCACCGGCGCCTTCACCGGACCGACCCACTTTCCCGATTCCACGGTCGCGACGGAACGCTCCTGCTCCACGCGCCGACCCACTGCCTTGGGTGTGAAAGCCACGATGGGACCCGCCAGCGCGGTGGCATAGGCGGTCATGCCCACCGTGACGCTGCCGTCTGGCTCACGGCGGCACCACACGTTGGATTCCACGTCGTAATAGAGATCGTCCGGGAAGGGGCAGCCGCGTACCGTGCTCATCATCGCTTTCGGCGCGCCGCCGGCGCGCCTGCCGGAAAAATTTGGGTAACGGGATTTTAACCCAGTGCGTCACCCATCACGACCCCGACGCGATCAGGGAAACGGGACGTGAAAAAACCGGCGGCCCAAGGGCAACGCCGGTTTTTTTGGGGCAGGCCGGTTCAGATGAACAGGCAGATGTCGGATTCGCCCGCGAACTCGAAGAAGGTGGCCGCGCCCCCATACTCGATACCGTCGATGAAGTCATCGTGCTCGAAGCCGAACAGCTCCACGGTCATTTGGCAGGCGATGAACTTCACGTCGGCTTCCCGGCACAGGGTGCGCAGTTCCTCGACAGTCGCCACGCCGTTGTTGGCGATGGTCTTCTTCATGAGCGCGGTGGCCAGCGACTCGAAACCGGGCACGATGGCCTGAATGGCGTTGGGAATGTTCCAGTTGATGCTCTGGAACCACTTGGGTCCGAAGGGCATCTTCATGGGCATGCCCGGATTGCCCAGGGGGCTCACCTTGAGGCCGCTGATGTCCTTGCGCAGGATCTGCAGACCGTAGAAGGTGAAGAAGACCTGGACCTGGTAGCCTAGGGCCGCGGCGGTGGACGCAAGGATCAAGGGCGGGTAGGCCCAGTCGAGCGTGCCTTTGGTGGCGATGATCGCCAGTTTCTTTTCATCCATCGTGGGTGCCTCCTCTCAGGGTTGAGTCGCGCTCGTTCCTGTCCAACCGTCGTTATCGTTATGCGCAGGCGTGATGGTTGCGGGGTTTACTTTTTCTTCATGAAGAAGGTGAACTCGCCACCGGACTCGGCGGAGGACACCAGTTCATTGCCGGTCTGCTTGGCGAAGGCTTGCATGTCTTTGACGGAACCGGGATCCGTGGCGATGACCTTCAGCACCTGGCCGCTGGACATCTCGGCGAGCGCTTTCTTGGTACGCAGAATGGGCAGCGGGCAGTTCAGGCCGCGGGCGTCGAGTTCTTTGTCAAAGTGCATGGTGAGCCTCCAGAAGGGGTTTATGAAAGAATTCGCAACAACGAATATGCGTGAAACGGCTATTTATAATCCACTTGCCCGCCGCTGGCAACTCCTGCGCCCGGGCGGGCCGCCCCGCGGCCTCAGGCCGCGGCCAGGGCCAGCCCCGCGCGCGCCCAGTTGATGATGCCGCCCGCCAGGTTGTAAACCTGGTCATAGCCCTTGTTGGCCATGAAGGCGCAGGCCTGGGCGGAACGGGCGCCGCTGCGGCAGTAGAACACCACCGGCTTGTCCTTGGGCAACTGGTCGCCCGCCAGGGGCAGCAGGTGCAGGGGCATGAACTTCGCGCCGGGAATGGCGCCCGCCGCGTACTCCGCCTCGGTGCGCACGTCCACCAGCACCACCTCGCCCTCCGCCTGCATACGCTGGACGGTGTGCGGGTCCACTTCCTTGATGCCATACATTCCAAACATGGGAACCCTCCGAAAGTATATTAGCGCCCGCTAATATACAGGCAGGCGAGCGAATTTCAAGATTCAACAGCGCTGGGCGCCATGGTACAGATTGACCACATGGCGCGCCTCGGCGAAAAACAGCCAGCGCTCGGCAAGCACGCCCAGCAGGGCCACCAGGGCCACTCCTGCTCCGCCGCCGGCCTGGGGACCGACCTGCACAAGCCAAAGGAAGGGGATCACGAAGCCCGCAAGGAACACCACCACGCGCAGCGCCAGCGCCCAGCGCCTTGCGAGCTGGAAGCCGAATTCCTGGGTGAGGAAGGTGCCGTGGGTATGGCCCGCGTCGAACAGCTTGACCTGGGCGCGGGTGAAGCCGGTGGCGGTATTGATGGTGGACACGGCCACCGGACTGCCAATCCAGAAGTAATAGAGCCCCTTCAGGAAGGCCGCCGCCACCAGGAAGGCCAGCACCAGGAAATAGTAGGGCGCGAGCTCCACCTCGCCCTGGGCCGCCACCAGCATCAGGATCAGCGCGCCGGTGTAATGTCCCAGGGCCAGGTAGTTGGCGGGCACCAGCGGGGTGTTCCACTGGCGAATGGTCTTGAGGCACGCATAGATCATGCTGGTGGAGAACACCGTAATCCACGCCAAAAGGGTGGCCAGGCCACCCAGGGCGAGACGCAACCCCTCCAGCCCGAGATCGAGGAAGGACAGGCCCACATAGCCGAAGGCGAAGGGAAAGAAAGCCACGGCGAACACACCCTCGCGCGATAGCCACGAGGTGCGCCAGCGGCTGAAGGCACGCCAGGCATTCTTGGGATTGGCCAGGTGCCCCACCGAGGAGAGCAGACCGGCGATGATGAGCACGAGGGCGATGGCGCCGCCCACCCAGACCTGCTGCGGCGTCAGCCCGCCGCCCAGCTTGAGCAGGTCGGCCAGATACAGCAGGGCGAACAGGCCGAACCCTGCGCCGGAGCTGACGGTAAAGAAGATGACGCTGAATGCGGGATGCATGTGTGTCTCCGTGAAGCGAGAGGTGAGAGGAAAGGCGCGGGTGACGACCGGCACGGGACCGGCCCCCGCCTCAGGGCCGCCCTCTCACCGCCTGACCAGTTTGTTGGCGAAAGTTTTCAAGCGCTCCCTGAACCCGGGTTTGCCCAGATTTTCCGTGGGAATGGGCGGCGCCTTGCGCGGCGGCAGGTAATGGTTGGTGGGGTTGTAACCCAGCTCCGGCAGGAGCTGGTAGCCGCCCCGCTCGCGCACCGCGCGCGACACCGCGGAATCCGGATCGTCGAAGTCGCCGAACATGCGCGCATGGGCAGGACAGGTGAGCACGCACGCCGGCTGACGCTCCTCGATGGGGATGGACTCATCGTAGATGCGGTCCACACACAGGGTGCACTTCTTCATGGTGCCGGAGGCGCGGTCCAGTTCCCGCGCACCGTAGGGACAGGCCCAGGAGCAGTAGTTGCAACCCATGCACTTGTCCTGATCCACCAGCACGATGCCATCCTCGGCACGCTTGTAGGACGCGCCGGTGGGACACACCGTGACACAGGCGGCGTCCTCGCAGTGCATGCAGGACATGGGGAAATTGATGGTCTTGTTGTTGGGATACTCGCCCACCTCGAAATGGCGGATGCGGTTGAACCACACGCCCGAGGGTTCCGCACCATAGGGGTCGTAGTCGGACAGCGGCCCGGTGGTGCCGGAGGCATTCCACTGCTTGCAGGCGATGGCGCAGGCATGGCAGCCGACGCAGACGTCCAAATCGATGACAAGACCTAGTCTCATGGGTTTTCGCTCTGTCTCTATGGTTGCAGGGTGACCGGGTGAAGCCACCGGGACATCGTGTTCACCGTCTGCCCCGTCCTGTCCACCCCTTGCTCGTCACGTGGTTTACTTGTCACTCCGGGCGTTGTAGCGCAGCACCGCAGGACGCCTGCCGTCATCCCAGGGCAGCGGCTTCACTTCCGGGAACTGGGGCCAGCTGCCCACTTCGTCCGGTTCCGCCTTGTAGATTCTTACCCGCAAGTCGAACCAGGCCGCCTGGCCGGTCACCGGGTCGGAGTTGGTGATGCGCCGCTCGCCCGGTTTTTCCGGCAAAAGCTCGGAGATGAGGTGATTGAGCAAGAAGCCCTTCCTCGCCTCCGAGGCATCCGGCTCGAGACCCCAGGTGCCAGCCTGTTTGCCGATGGCATTCCAGGTCCACACCGTGTTTTCCTCGCAGCCTTCCATGGTCTTGATCTGGCAGCGGATGCGCCCGTTGTGGGATTCCACCCAGACCCAGTCGTAGTCCTTGAGCCCCAGCTCCGCCGCCTTTTTCGCGTTCATGTGCAGATAGTTCTGGGCCATGATCTGGCGCAGCCAGGCATTCTGGGAATCCCAGGAGTGGTACATGAACATGGGCCGCTGGGTGATCGCGTAGAAGGGATATTCCTCCGCGTCCACGCGCTGCTGCTCCAGGGGCTGATACCACAGGGGCAGGGGATCGAAGTACTTCCCCAGCCGCTCCCGGTCCGCCGGATTGGTGGGCTGGGGACCGTCGTAGAGCCCCATGCCGGCAAGCCGGAATTTCTGCAGCGGTTCGGAATAGATCTGCATGATGATGGGCTCGACCTTGCCCACGAAGCCCGCGTCGGCCGCCACTTCCAGATATTCCTTGTTGGCGAAGCGGTTGTACTTCTGGCTGTCGGGCCAGTGGTGGGCGAAGAAGGACTGGTTCTCGATGTACTTCTCCCACTGGTGGGGATTGGGCTCGCCCTTGAGGGACTTGGTGCCATCCTTGCCGCGCCAGCCGGCCAGGAAGCCGACGCCCGGCGAACGCTCGAAGTTGACGATGAAGTCCTTGTAGTCCTTGAACTTGCGGGTGCCGTCCTTGTTGGTGAAGGCCGGGAATTTCAGGCGCGACGCCAGCTCCACCAGGACTTCCTGCCAGGGGCGCACGTCCCGATCCGGCGTGACCACCGGATGACGGATGGCATCCGCCGCCGCATCGGGTTCGGAGATGGGACGGTCCAGAAGCGAAATGCAGTCATGGCGCTCCAGGTAGGTGGTGTCCGGCAGCACCAGGTCAGCGAAGTTCACCATCTCCGAGTGGAAGGCGTCCACCACCACCAGGAACGGAATCTTGTATTGCCCGAACTCCTCCGGATCCTCCTGCACCAGCATCTCCTGGATGCCCTTGGTGTTCATGGTGGAGTTCCACGCCATGTTGGCCATGAACAGGATCAGGGTGTCGATGGCATAGGGATCGTGGTTGGTGGCATTGGTGATGACCATGTGCATCAGGCCGTGGGAGGCCAGCGGCGACTCCCAGGAGTAGGCCTTGTCGATGCGCACCGGATGGCCTTCGGCGTCGATCACCAGATCCTCGGGTCGGGTGGGGAAGCCCAGGGGCGGACGCGCCAGGGGCGTGTTGGGCGCATGGATGATGTCCAGGTTGTTCTCGGGCAGCTGGTGGGGCGGAATGGGCTTCGGATAGGGCGCGCGGGCGCGGAAGTTGCCCGGGCCGTCCAGCGCCCCCAGCAGAATCTGGATCAGATGTATCGCCCGGCAGGCATGGAAACCGTTGGAATGGGCGGAGATGCCGCGCATGGCATACATGGCCACCGGACGGCCGATCACCTTGTCGTGCCTGCGGCCCCAGACGTCGGTCCACTCGATATCGAGCTCGATCTGCTCCTTGAAGGCGACATGGGCCATCTCCAGGGCGAGGCGCTCGATCTGCTCCGCAGGCACCCCGCATTCCCGGGACACGTTTTCCGGCGCGTAGCGTTCATCCAGATAGCGTTCCGCGACCAGGCTCATCACGGTCTTCACCGGCCGGCCGTCCGGCGCGACGAACTCGCCGAACATGGCGGGCGCGATGTCCGCATCCAGGGCCGAAACGAAGGCCTGCTTTTCCAGATCCCACACCAGCGGATTGCCCGCCTCGTCGCGCAGAAACAGGCCATCGCCCTTCTGGCCGGGCGTCTGCACCACCAGCCAGGGCGCATTGGTGTAGCGCACCAGGAATTCCCAGTCGAACAACTCCCGGGAGAGCAGCACGTGCACGATGGACAGGGCGAGCAGCCCGTCCATGCCCGGCCGGATGGGCACCCATTCGTCGGCGATGGCCGAATAGCCGGTGCGCACCGGATTCACCGACACGAACTTGCCGCCGTGGCGCTTGAGCTTTTCCAGCCCAATCTTGATGGGGTTGGAGGAGTGGTCCTCCGCCACCCCCCACAGGATGAAATACTTGGCGTAATCCCAGTCCGGCGCGCCGAATTCCCAGAAGGAAAAGCCGATGGTGTAGAGACCGGCCGCCGCCATGTTCACCGAGCAGAAGCCGCCGTGGGCCGCCCAGTTGGGGGTGCCGAACTGCTGTGCCCACAGGCCGGTCAGGGCCTGCATCTGATCGCGGCCGGTGAAGAAGGCCAGTTTGGAGGGGTCGGTGGAGCGGATCAGCTCGAGCCGGTCGGTGAGCAGGTCCAGGGCCTGTTCCCACTCGATTTCCACGAACTCCCCTGCGCCGCGGGGCGCGCCCGGCTTGCGCATCAGGGGCTTCTTCAGCTTGGCCGGGGAATACTGCTTCATGATCCCCGCGTTGCCCTTGGCGCACAGCACGCCCTGATTGGTGGGATGATTGCGGTTGCCCTGGATGAAGCGGACCTTGCCGTCCTCCAGGGTCACCTTGATGCCGCACCGGCAGGCGCACATGTAGCAGGTGGTGTATTTCACCTCCTGCCGGTCGTGGTTTTCGGTCTTGATCACTGCGCTCATGAACCCGTCCTCGTCAATGGCAACCCGCGAAGCCGCCCCAGCCGGCACGCCGCTTCCCGGCGTTTTCCCAACATAGTCGATGGATGCCGCCGGCCACCATGCATCAGAACATGCGGAACTGCTGATGCAAGGGCCCCATGGACCCAGGGCCGCCCTGCCCACTGGCCAGGCACCGGCCCCCGCCCGTCCGCGGGAAGGGGCGGACTCTACATAAGAATTCCATAATGTAGCAATACAGAAATTTTGATTGTGGGCATAAGCCCTTCTGATCCTGGACTTTTTTGTCTGGTTTCATGGATTTTCGCGGCCGATTTTCCGTTTCCCGGCGGGAAGCAATGGAGAAGAATGTCTTTTTCAAGGCCGGGGGCCGGTCAGCCGGGCGGCAAGCGGCAGAGACGCCGCCGGGCCGTTCTTCCCCAGCGAAATCTGGGATAATGGCGGTCTGGCCGGCATAGCTCAGTTGGTAGAGCAGCTGATTTGTAATCAGAAGGTCGTGGGTTCGAATCCTACTGTCGGCACCACCTCCATCGCAGGTTTTCCGGACAGGGTTTCTGGCATGGGACTTGCTCGTATGCTGTCACCGCGCCTGCGCGGTGACCCGGGTGGCCCGATCGCCACCCCATCCCTTGAGCGGCCATAACCATGATTGCGTTCCGGAAATTCTTCTCCAAGGGCTCCGACCACCCCCTCGCCCGGGATGAGGAGCTCACCACGGTGCTGGCCGGGCTGCCCGTCAACGACCCGACACAGGTGTTGCAGGAGCTGACCCACTGGCTGCTGCAGCTCGCCGGCGAAACGCCCCTCAAGAACCGTTCCACCAAGCTGTTTCGCCTCGACCAGGCGGGGCAGGTGGCAGAGCGCAAGCTGCGCGAGGAGTACACCCGGTCGGCGCGGCTGCACAAGGCCATCGAGCAGCGCATCTGGACCACCGTCCATGAATTCCTGGAAGCGTCCATCAACGCCCATTACCGCTGCATCGCCGAATTTCTCGAAAGCCGGCGCGCGGTAGCGGATGTGGCGGCGCTGGCGGTGCGCACCGTGCGCCGCCTGGACCTGGAGGGCCACTGGTTCCAGCTGCGCTATCAACCCCTGCCGGAAGCCTGGTGGGACCAGGTCTACACCCTGATCAAGCTCGCGGAGGAGCGCGGGCTCATGCGCGTGCCAGTGATCCTCAACGCCAGCCTCGGCAGCGAGACCACCTTCGTCCGGGAACTGCTCAAGCTGCTCATGGTCACCGTGACCAATCCACGCCAGTTCACCAAGCCCCAGCTCGCCCTCGCGCGGCACGTGATCAATGCCGTCTCGGGCGATTTCGTGTGGGAAGACATGCCGGGCGCGACCACGGTGTTCCATGTGGATTTCTCCAGGCGCGAGCCGCCGGCGCGCATCAGCCAGACCTCGGAGCGCCATTTCATGGCGCGCTGCTTCGGGCCGGGAGCAGCCGTGCCCCGTCTGGTGACGGCGCTCAAGCAGGTGGAACAGGGCGCCATGCCTTCCCTCCTGGGACTGCCCGACCCCAGCGCCTACCGCCGGGCAGACCTGCTGGAGGTGCTGGCACGGCTGGCGCAAAGCCTGAGCCGGGCGCGCCCGGTGGCCGAACACCAGCACTTCGACAAGCGCAGCGACGAGCGGCGGCGCTCCTTCCTCAACATCTGCGTGATCCACGGCTTCAGCAACGTGTACCGGCGCATGAGCCAGGAGCAGATCCCGCCCCGGAAACCGGCCTCCCTCGCGGACACCCTCACCTACGAAGGACAGGTGGACACCCACATCTTCGGTTTCGTGCGCGACCGGACGCGCCAGCAGCAGGAGCGTCTCAAGGCCCTGGCCGCCACGCCGATGCCGCCGGAGAGCGAGGCCTGCGAAAGCTGGGTGGTGCGCGACGTGAGTGACAAGGGCTACGGCGTGGAGATCACCAGCAGCCCGGGCGACTGGGTCACGCGCAATGCCGCGGTGGGCCTCCATCATGATTCGGGGGCGTGGGAGATCGGCATCATCCGCCGCGTGGAGCGGCCCAGCGTCGAGACCGCGGAGGTGGGTGTGGAAGTGCTTTCGCGCGCCCCGCGTGCCGCCATGATGCGCCCGGCCGAGTCCCAGCTCTCCGTGTGGGAGACCGCGGCCGACACCCAGACTTACTACCACACACCCGCCATCCTGCTTCCCCCCGAACCGGGTCTGCACGATGACGAATGCCTGCTGCTGGAGCCGGGCAGCTACCAGCTGCACAAGCTCTACGAAGTGTTCGTGGGAGAAGGCCGGCGCACGGTGAAGCTTTTGGACCGCCTCGCCAGCTACGGCGACGTCGATCAGGTGATCTTCGCCGACATTCCGCCACGCCGGCCGGCTTAACCCGCCGCCATCAGACGGGATCGGCCAGCTCCAGGCGCATACCCACGGAACGCCACTCCGCCTGCTCCTGGTGGAGCAGCATCTCCGTCAGCGGGTTGTCGGACAGCCAGCGCGCATTGAGCCGCAGACGGAAACTTTGGTTATCCCACTCCAGTGCCAGCGGCGGCAGGGGCAGGTCGCTGCGGCTGCGATTGAACAGCACCGCCAGCCGCAGCACGCCGATCAGCAGCCAGTCCTCGGGTGCGCCCACCAGGGGCGCGACCTTGGTGAGCGCCCCCCGGTGG
>JBBFMG010000064.1:0-11082 GCA_037478575.1 Burkholderiales bacterium
CCACCTGCCCCTGGAAGCAGAGCCCCTCGATGCCCAGGTGGTGGACATCAGCGTGGGCGGGGTGGGGCTCGGTCACCTGGCACCGAATACGCCGCTCAAAGTGGGCGAACGCTACCCCGGCTGCTCCCTCGCCCTGCCGGGCGAGGGCCCGCTGATCATGACCCTGGAGGTGCGCAGCCTGCAGGACATGGCCCTCAAGAACGGCGGTCTGGTGAAGCGGGCCGGCTGCCGCTTCGTGGACCTGCCTGCCGCCCAGCAGGCCATGATTCAGCGCTACATCATCCGCGTGGACCGGGAACGCCTGGCCCTCGCCAAGGGGGCCTGACTAGCCCGCCCGAAGCCAGCGCGCGGCATCCAAGGCGAAATAGGTGAGAATGCCGTCGGCGCCGGCCCGCTTGAAGGCGAGCAGCGCTTCCAGCACGCAGGCGCGCTCGTTGAGCCAGCCATTCTGGGCCGCGGCCTTGAGCATGGCGTATTCCCCGCTCACCTGGTAGGCATAGGTGGGCGCGCCGTAGGTGTCCTTGACCCGGCGCACGATGTCCAGATAGGGCATGCCGGGTTTCACCATCACCATGTCCGCCCCTTCCGCGAGATCCAGTCCCACTTCCCACAGGGCCTCGTCGGAATTGGCGCAATCCATCTGGTAGGTGTACTTGTTGCCGCTGCCCAGATTGGCGGCCGAGCCCACGGCGTCCCGGAACGGGCCATAGAAGCTGGAGGCGTATTTCGCCGAATAGGCCAGGATCCGGGTGTGGATGAAGCCGTTTTCCTCCAGCGCGGCGCGGATGGCGCCGATGCGGCCGTCCATCATGTCCGAGGGGGCCACCACGTCGGCCCCGGCCTGGGCATGGGTGAGCGCCTGCTTCTGCAGGACGGCCACGGTCTCGTCATTGACCACGTAACCCTGGGCGTCGGTGAGACCATCCTGGCCGTGGCTGGTGTAAGGGTCCAGGGCGACGTCGGTGATGATGCCCAGCTCCGGCAGCCTGGCCTTGAGGGCGCGCACCACCCGCGGCACGAGTCCCTCCGGGTTGTAGGCCTCGCGCGCATCCGCACTCTTGAGGGCGGGGTCCACCACGGGAAACAGGGCCAGGGCGGGAATGCCCAGGGCCACGCATTCCTCCGCCACCGGCAGGAGCTGATCCAGGCTCAGGCGCTCCACCCCGGGCATCGAGGGCACCGCCTCGCGCCGGCCCGTGCCCTCCAGGACGAACACTGGGAGGATCAGGTCATCCACGGTCACGCGGTGTTCCCGCATGAGGCGGCGGGAAAAATCGTCACGCCGCATGCGGCGCATGCGCCGGTGGGGATAGCTGCCCAGGATGTGCATGTGAAACTCCGAAATCTCTCAAAGGTTTGGAGAAAAGGACCGGGCGCAAAAATCTTCCGGGAACCATTTTGCGCGGCGCCTATCATAGGAAGCAGATGGCAGCGATGTCATCTCCCGCTTCTCCTCCCTGAGCGGGTGCCTTAATCCCATTAAGGCGTTTGCCCCCGGTTTTTGCTCCCCTTTGACCGGGGGTTTTTTATGCCCGCCCGCCGGCGGCGACTTCTGCGTCTGCGTCTGCCCGGCCGAGCCAGCCGGCGAGCACCGCCTCCGCTTCCTCCACACCCTGTTTTCTGAGGCTCGAGAAAAGCTGCACGGTGGCGTCCGGATACTGCGCCGCCAGCTCCCGCCGCACGGCCTGGAGGGTCCGCGCCGCCTCGCCCCGGGACAGCTTGTCTGCCTTGGTGAGCAGACAGTGGATGGGCCGGCCGGTGGGAGCGAACCAGGCGATCATCTGCCGGTCCAGGGGCGTCAGGGGATGCCGGGCATCCATGATCAGCACCAGTCCCACCAGGCTGGCCCGGGTCTGGAGATACTGCGCCAGGGTCGCCTGCCAGTGGCGCCGCACCGCTTCCGGCACCTGGGCATAGCCATAGCCCGGCAGGTCCACCAGATAATGGCCGTCCCCGATGCGGAAGAAGTTGATGAGCTGGGTGCGACCGGGTGTCTTGCTCACGAAGGCCGTCTTGCGGCCGGCCAGGGTGTTGATGGCGCTGGACTTGCCGGCGTTGGACCGCCCGGCGAAGGCGATTTCCCCGCGGGTGGCGGGCAGATCGCGCAGGTCGTGTACCGACTTCTCGTACTGGAGGCGGGAAAACAGGGGCATGGGACGTTTTCGCGGGCAGGGGCTTGTGGTATAAAATCCGGCCTTTCGGACTTCGCTGTCGGTTTCCCACCCCCTCGAAAAGCTTGAAGGAGCGTCATCCATGAAATCCATCCTGGCCCTGGCCCTGGCTTCCGGCGCGCTCGCCGTCGGCGCCGCGCAGGCCGAAACCGCCCCCGCCAAAGCCGATCCCGCCAAGGCTGCGCCCATCGTCAACCAGGTTTGCGCGGCCTGTCATGCGGCTGACGGCAACAGCGCCAGCCCGGCCAATCCCAAGCTCGCTGGCCAGCATGCCGAGTATATCACCAAGCAGCTGCGCGACTTTAAGGCGGCGCTGGCCGATCCCAACAAGGAGGGCGTGCGCAAGAGCGCGGTGATGGGTGCCATGGTGGCCAACCTGAGCGACGAGGACATGGTCAATCTGGGCGCCTATTTCGCCGAGAAATCCATCCAGCCGGGCGCGGCCAAGCAGCCCTACAGCAATGGCGAGAAACTCTGGCGCGGCGGCAACGCCGCCAGCGGCGTGCCGGCCTGTGCCGGCTGCCACGGCCCCACGGGGGCGGGCATTCCCGTGCAGTATCCCCGTCTGGGCGGCCAGCATGCCGATTACATCATCGCCCAGCTCAAGGCCTTCCGGACCCGGGAGCGGCAGAACGATCCTGCCAAGATGATGCGCATGATCGCCGACCGCATGACGGAGCAGGAAATCAAGGACGTGGCCAATTACATCGCCGGCCTGAAGTAAGGCTGGCCGGCGTGGGATGAAAAAGGGAGGCACGGCCTCCCTTTTTTGTCGGTGCGGGGCCTTCAGCCCAGGGCGGCGAAGGCGCGCTCGGCCGCTTCCAGGGTGTAGGCGAGTTCCGCCTCCCCATGGGCGGCGGAAACGAAACCCGCCTCGAAGGCGGACGGCGCCAGATACACCCCCGCCTCCAGCATGGCGTGGAAGAAGCGGTTGAACGCTTCCCGGTCGCAGGCCAGCACCTCGGCGTAGCTCGCCGGCGGCCGGGCGCAGAAATAGATGCCGAACATGCCGCCCACTGACTGGGCGCTGAAGGTGACGCCGTGGCGGTGGGCGGCCTCCGTGAGGCCCTGCATGAGGCGGGCGGCGGTGTCCGCCAGCCGGTCGTAGAACCCCGGCTCCTGCACCCGTTTCAGGGTGGCAAGCCCCGCCGCCACCGCCACTGGATTGCCCGACAGGGTGCCGGCCTGATACACCGGACCATTGGGGGCGAGCTGTTCCATGATCTCCCGTCGGCCGCCGAAGGCGCCCACCGGCAGGCCGCCGCCGATCACCTTGCCCAGGGTGGTGAGATCGGGCCGGATGCCGAACAGTCCCTGGGCGCCCCCGAGCCCCACCCGGAAGCCGGTCATCACCTCGTCGAAGATGAGCACCGCCCCGTGGGCGCTGCAGCGTTCCCGCAAGGTTTCCAGAAACCCCACCGCCGGCAGGATGAGATTCATGTTGCCGGCAATGGGCTCGACGATCACGCAGGCGATTTCATTGCCCATCTGGTCGAACAGGCGTTCCACCGCCTCGATGTCGTTGTAGGGCAGGGTGAGGGTGTGGGCCGCGATCTCCGGGGGCACGCCGGCGGAGCTGGGCTGGCCGAAGGTGAGGGCACCGGAGCCCGCCTTGACCAGCAGGCTGTCGGCATGGCCGTGGTAGCAGCCCTCGAACTTGACGATCCTGGCGCGGCCGGTGAAGCCCCGGGCCAGGCGGATGGCGCTCATGGTGGCCTCCGTGCCCGAGGACACCAGCCGCACTTCCTCCAGGCCGGGCAACAGGCGGGTGAGGGTTTCCGCCATGTCCAGCTCCCGCGCGGTGGGGGCGCCGAAGGACAGGCCCTCCCGGGCCGCGGCACAAACCGCCTCCACCACCTCCGGATGGGCATGGCCCAGGATCATGGGGCCCCAGGAACCCACGTAGTCCACGTAGCGCCGGTCGTCCTCGTCCCACAGCCAGGCCCCTTGGCCGCGTTTGAAGAAGACCGGGGTGCCGCCCACGGAACGGAAGGCGCGCACCGGTGAATTGACGCCGCCCGGAATGAGGCGGCAGGAGCGTTCGAACAGGGTTTCGTTGCGGGAGGTCATGGCAGACTCGTTCAGTGCAGGGTTGCGAACAGGCGGGCGAACCGGGCCGCGGCG
Organism: Burkholderiales bacterium; assembly: GCA_037478575.1. Taxonomy (GTDB): domain Bacteria; phylum Pseudomonadota; class Gammaproteobacteria; order Burkholderiales; family Thiobacteraceae; genus Thiobacter. Next base: position 4,296 of record JBBFMG010000064.1, read on the forward strand.
GCCCGCACGTCCGGAGCGTCGAACAGCGCGGAGATCACCGCCAGGGCATCGGCCCCCTCATCGATCAGGGCCGCGGCGTTGTCGGGTGTGATGCCGCCGATGGCCACCACCGGCACGGTGAGCACCCGCTTTGCCTCTGCGAGCCGTGCCACGGGGCACAGAGGCGCCTGCGGCTTGGTGGGCGAGGGAAAGAAGCTGCCGAAGGCCACATAGTCGGCGCCCGCCGCGGCGAGCTGGCGGGCCCGGTCCAGGTCGCAATAGGCGGATACGCCCACGATTTTCTCCGGCCCCAGGTTGATGCGGGCCTCGCTTAGCGGGGCATCGTCCCGCCCCAGGTGCACGCCGTCGGCGTCGGTCAGGGCGGCGAGCCGGATATCGTCATTCACGATCAGGGGGACGCCATGGCGGTGGCAGAGCTCGACCAGCTCCGCTGCCTGCTCGTGGCGCAGGGCCACGTCGGTGGACTTGCTGCGATACTGGACCAGGCGGGCACCTCCTTCCAGCGCCTGCTCCACCAGGGCGAGCAGACGGGCCGTGTCCGGCAGGTCCGGCGTCAGGGCGTAGAGCCCTTCAATCCTCGCCTTCATCCCGCTCCCGCGCCCAGAACAGGCGGTCCGGCAGATACTGGCCCATGCCCGGCCGGAAACCGTGCTTGAGGCTTTCCCAGGTGAACTCCTGGGCATCGCGCACCGCCGAGAGGATGTCCGCGCCCTGGGCCACGGCCGCGGCGATGGCGGAAGCCAGGGTGCAGCCCGAGCCGTGGTAGCTGCCGGGCAGGCGCGGCCAGCGTTCCCGACCGAGCACCCCGGACTCCCCGTAGAGGGTATTCACCACCTCCGGCCCGGGTTCGTGGGTGCCGGTGATGAGTACGTACTCACATCCCATGGCGATGAGGCGGGCTGCACATTCGTCCAGGGAAGGCTGGTCGTCCTCGTTGGCTTCGTCGCTGGCCAGCCGGCGTGCCTCCAGGCTGTTGGGGGTAAGCACGGTGGTCTGGGGCACCAGCATGTCCAACAGGGCCGAGATCATGTCTTCGCTGGCCAGTTCATCGCCGCGCCCCGAGGCCAGCACCGGATCCAGGATCAGGGGCACATCCGGATAGTCGGACACCACCTCGGCGATGGCAGCGATGTTTTCCACGCTGCCCAGAAGCCCGATCTTGAAGGCTGCGACCGGCATGTCTTCCAGCACTGCCCGGGCCTGGTCGGCCACCCATTCCGCATCCAGGGCAAACACCGCGTCCACCCCGGTGGTGTCCTGCACGGTCACGGCGGTGAGCGCCGTCAGGGGATGACAGCCCATGGCGGCGATGGTCAGGATATCGGCCTGGATGCCCGCGCCGCTGGTGGGGTCGGCGGCGGCGAAGGCAAGCACCATGGGTGGGGGATGGATGGGCTGGGCGTCGGCCATGGCGTATCAGGGGTCGGCCGGAACGGTATCCCACCCCGGCGATGACGGGTAAAATCACATTTTAACCCGATTCCCGCCTTTCCATGAACGATAGCCGACCCTACCGCGCCTTCATGTGTCTCATCTGCGGCTTCATCTACGACGAGGCCCAGGGCCGTCCCGAGGACGGTATTCCCCCGGGCACGCGCTGGGAGGACGTGCCGCCCAACTGGACCTGCCCGGACTGCGGCGCGCGCAAGGAAGATTTCGAACTGCTGGAGATCTGACCCCCGCCGCAAGCGACGAAACCTCGTCAGCGAGTGCTCGACCTGCCGGTCTCAAGATTTCCTTTGCCCGGCCGATACCAGGCTCAGCACTGCCCCGGCGCGCCGGACGGGGCTTTGGTACGGAAATTGCACGACCTGCCGGCGCGACAGAATGGGCGGCCAGAACAGGAAACTTCCGGTAATGGATGAGAAATGCCCCTTATAGGGCTTGTTGTTCTTATACAATGACCGGACTTGTGCCCGGCCGCGCACAGGATGACAATGACAATGGCTTGGGGGTCGTGTGGCTGAGACAACGAACAATCTGGCAGGCATCAAGGTGATGGTGATCGATGACAGCAACACCATCCGCCGCAGCGCCGAGATCTTCCTGGCGCAGGCGGGCTGCGAGGTGATTCTCGCCGAGGATGGGTTCGACGCCATGGCCAAGATCGCCGATCATCAACCGGACCTGATCTTCGTCGACATCATGATGCCGCGTCTGGACGGCTACCAGACCTGCATGCTGATCAAGAAGAACCAGCGCTTCCGCAACACCCCGGTGATCATGCTGTCCAGCAAGGACGGTCTGTTCGACCGGGTGCGCGGCCGGATGGTCGGCTCCGACGAATATCTGACCAAACCCTTCACGAAGGACACGCTGCTCGCAGCGGTGCGCAAGCATGTGCTGGCCAGCCCGGCAGCGGCGGCCTGATTTTTCCTTTGCGGACATCATTAGCGAGGACCCGAACCCATGCCCATAAGCAAAGTCCTGGTCGTTGACGACTCCCCCACCGAACGCCACTTCCTCTCGGAGATCCTGACCAAACAGGGCTATCAGGTGATCATGGCGGAAAGCGGCGAAGAGGCCATGGAAAAGGCCAAGAGCCAGAAGCCCGATCTCATCCTCATGGATGTGGTGATGCCCGGTCTCAACGGCTTCCAGGCCACCCGCGCCATCAGCCGCGATGACGAGACCAAGCACATTCCCATCATCATGTGCACCTCCAAGGGTCAGGAGACCGACAAGGTGTGGGGCATGCGTCAGGGCGCGCGCGACTATCTGGTCAAACCCATCAACCAGGACGAGCTGCTGCGCAAGATCGCGGCTCTCGGCTGATTTCCCGCCCATGGCACGCAAAACCAGTCTGCGCGAGTTCCAGGAGAGCGTCGTCGCGCGCCTCCAGAACGCCAGCGCCGCCGGCGCGGCGGCCGTGGCTTCCAAGGTGGGTGTCCTGGTGGGCCGGGAGCGCTGGCTGGTCAACCTCTCGGATGTGAGCGAGGTGATCCCGCTACCCGCCCTCCAGCCGGTTCCCCTCACCAAGCGCTGGTTCCTGGGCGTGGCCAACGTGCGGGGCGTGCTCTATGGCGTGGTGGACTTCGCGGACTATCTCTACGGCCAGCCCGGCCAGGCCGGGCCGGACAGTCGGCTCCTGCTCATCCACCCCAGACATGGCGTGAATGCCGGCCTGGTGGTGCGCCAGATGCTGGGGCTCAAGAATCCGGAGCAGCTCACACCGGGACAGACCGAGGGGCTGCCGGCCTGGGTGGCCGCCGAATACGTGGATGCCGATGGCCAGATCTGGAAGGAGCTGTCCATGCAGGGGCTGGTGAACCAGGCGGAGTTTCTCAACGTCGGCACGTGAACCGGCGGGATCGGGCGACGCCGGCGCGCCTTCTGGGGTGCCGGGGCCCGGCGCACAAGAAAATCGGGCAAACGGGATCAAGGAACGGAGACTGACAATGGCATTGTTCAACAAAAAACCGGCCGCCAAGAAAGGGGAGGGTTCCTCGCTCCACACCACCCTCATCATGCAGGGCCTGCGCAAGCTGTCGGGCAAGGAACCCACCCAGCTGCCTCTCATTGGCCACCTGCCCCCGGAAAAGCAGCAGCTCTATTCGGGCGTGGCGGCGCTGGTGTTCATCCTGCTGGCGCTGGGCACCCTCGCCCTCAATGCCTACCTGGTGGGCAACAAGGCCAAGTACGTGGGGACGGCGACCGAGATGCAGATGCTTTCCCAGCGCATCGCCAAGGGTGCGCAGCAGGCGGTGCTGGGCAACCCGGAGGCGTTCCGCCAGCTCAAGGAATCCCGCACCGCCTTCGACCGCGACCTCAAGCGCCTCATGTTGGGTGAGGGCACCCTGCCTGCCTCCCCCGGCTCGGTGCAGCCGGTGCTCAAGGAACTGGAAGGGGTGTGGAAGCGCATGGCCCAGCAGACCGACCAGATCCTGCAGCAGGAAAAAAGCCTGGTGGAACTGAACAAGGCGGTGGCGGCCATCAATGCCGCCAACGTGCCCATGCTGGAGCTGTCCGAGCAGGTGGTCTCCCTCATGTCCCAGACGGGTGCGGCGGTGCGCGACGTGTCCATGGCCTCGCAGCAGGTGATGCTGACCCAGCGCATGGCGAAGAACGCCAACAACCTGCTCTCCTCCGACGTGATCGACCCCGAGGTGGCCTTCCTGCTCGGCAAGGACGCCAACAACTTCCGCGACGTGTTGCTGGCTCTGCTCAATGGCAGCGAGGACCTGCGCATCAATGCGGTCAGGGATCCGGACACGCGGGAGAAACTCAAGGAGCTCGAGACGGTATTCAACGAGTTCTACGGCCACGTCAACAGCATCCTGCAGAACATGCAGAGCCTGGTGAATGCCAAGCAGGCCGGGCGCGAGCTGTTCGTGGGGTCCGACAAACTGCTTGCCCTGACCCAGAAGCTCACCGAGGCCTATGAAAACATCGGGCGCGTGGTGGGCCCGTGGCTCGCTGCCCTGTTCGGCGCCATCGGCATCTTCGCGGCGGTGCTGTTTGCCTGGTCGGTGGTGAACGAGGCGCGCCGCCGCGCCATCCAGAGCGAGGAGGAAAACAAGCGCAACCAGGAGGCCATTCTGCGGCTGCTCAACGAAATGGGCGACTTGGCGGAAGGCGACCTCACGGTACGCGCCTCCGTGACCGAGGACATCACCGGGGCCATCGCCGACTCCATCAACTACACCATCGACGAGCTGCGCCTGCTGGTGTCCGAGATCAACAAGGCCACCGAGCAGGTGACCAACGCCACCCAGCAGGCCCAGGCGATTTCCGCCCAGCTCCTCGAGGCGGCGCAGCGCCAGTCCCGGGAGATCGAGGAAACCTCCCAGTCGGTGCTGCAGATGGCCGAGTCCATCAACGAAGTGTCGGCCAGCGCCGCCGAATCCGCGCGGGTGGCGCAGCAGTCCCTGGAGGCGGCGCAGAAGGGCCAGGAGGCGGTGCACAACCAGATCGCCGGCATGAACGAGATTCGCGAGCAGATCCAGGAGACTGCGAAACGGATCAAACGTCTGGGCGAATCCTCCCAGGAAATTTCCGAGATCGTGGAGCTCATCTCCGACATTACCGAGCAGACCAACATCCTGGCGCTCAACGCCGCCATCCAGGCGGCCTCGGCGGGTGAGGCGGGACGCGGCTTCACCGTGGTGGCCGAGGAGGTGCAGCGGCTGGCGGAACGTTCCGGCGAGGCCACCAAACAGATCGGCGCCATCGTGAAGACGATTCAGACCGACACCCACGATGCCGTGGCGGCCATGGAGAAGAGCACCCAAGGTGTGGTGGAGGGCGCCAAGCTGTCGGACGCCGCCGGTCAGGCCCTTGCCGAGATCGGACGCGTGTCGCGGGAACTGGCGGCGCTGATCGAGACCATCTCCCAGCGCACCCAGGCCCAGGCAGAAATGGCCAAGGTCGTGGCCAAGAACATGCAGGACATCCAGGCCATCACCACCCAGACCACCGAGGGCACCAAGCAGACCGCGGTGTCCATCGGTCAGCTGGCCAGCCTTGCCGCCGACCTGAAGGGCTCCGTGGCCGGCTTCAAGCTGTCCTGATTCTCTCCGCGGGCCGGACATGAGCACACCATCGGATTTCGACATCGGGCCCCTGACCTGGGTCAAGGGCGAGATCGACGCGGCGCTGGCCAAGGCGCGGGAACAGCTCACCCTGTTCGCCGGCAACACCGCCGACACCACCCCCCTGAAGTTTGCCCAGACCCATCTGCACCAGGTCACCGGCGCGGTGCAGATGGTGGGGCTGGACGGCCTCGCCCGGTTCGCGGAGGAAGTGGAGCGCCTGCTTGCCGCCCTGGAAAAACGCGAGGTGGAAGCCGACGGCGAGCGCCTGGACCTGGCCGATCAGGGGCTCACCGCCCTGTCGCGCTATCTGGAAGATCTCATGGCCGGCGCGCCCGATGTGCCCCTGCGCCTGTTCCCCATCTACCGGGAGCTGCTGGCGGCACGGGGGGCCGAGCGCATCAGTGAAGCCGATCTGTTCTATCCCGATCTCTCGGTGCGGGCGCCGCGCGCGACGACCGAGTCACCCGTGTCCGAGGCGGACTTTCCCCGCTATGTGCGCGCCGAGCGCAGCAAATACCAAAAGGGCCTGCTCAACTGGCTGCGCCACCCTGAAGAAAAGGACGGCCTGCGCCAGATGAAGGCGGCGCTGGAGGCCATCGAGGCCACCCAGACCCAGCCGGCCAACCGCACCTTCTGGTGGAATGCCGTGGCCTTCGTGGACGGTCTGCTGGAAGGCGGGCTCGCGCCGGAATTCCCGGTGAAATCTCTGTGCGCCCGCATCGACCAGCAGATCCGCCGCCTGGGCGAGCGTTCCAGCAAGGTAGCGGAACGCCTGCTGCGCGATGTGCTGTACCACATCGCCCGCGCCAAGCCCGCCACCGAGCGGCTGGTCAGCGTCAAGCAGGCCTACGCTCTGGACGAATACCTGGCCGCTCAACCCTTGGCGCCGGCCGGGGCCGACGAGAGGGTGGAACGCCTGCGGCCGCTGCTGCGGGAGCTGGCCGAGCTGGTCGCCGCGGCCAAGGAAGCCTGGCTCAAGTTCACGGCGGGCAACCCGGATGCCCTCAAGGCCTTCCAGGGCCATGCCGCACGGCTCCTTGAAAAGGCGCGTGGACTCGAGAATCCGGCCCTGGACGAGCTGCTCCAGGGCATCGCGGAAGGGGCGGAGCGGCTCCTGGCGGGGGCGCCGCGCAACGAGACGGTGGACATGGAAATGGCCACCGCCCTCCTGCTCGCCGAAAACGCCATCGAAAACTTCGCGCACCTGTCGCCGGCCTTCGTGGGCCAGGCCCACGTGCAGGGCAGGCGCCTGG
>JBBFMG010000065.1:0-1710 GCA_037478575.1 Burkholderiales bacterium
GCGCCCGGGGCCTGCGGGCGGCCTTGGTGCGTGCGGCCCAGGACACGCTGGACGCCGGCGCGCTGGCTGCTTGCGACGCGGTGGTGGTGGAGGACGTGGAGCGGCTCGACGATGCCGGCCAGGTGGCGCTGTTCGATCTGGTCAACCGTCTGCGCGAGGGCACGGGTCTCATGCTGGTGACGGGCTGCGTGCCGCCCATGCGCCTGCGCCTGCGTCCCGAGCTGGCAACCCGTCTGGGCCAGGGCCTCATCTATCAGGTGCACTGCCTGTCGGATGGGGACAAGGAACAGGCGCTCATCGCCCGTGCCCGCGCGCGCGGCTTCACCCTGGCGCCGGAAGTGGCCGCCTATCTGCTGCGCACCTGGCGGCGCGACCTGCCTGCGCTCATGACCCTGCTGGATGCCCTGGACCGCCATTCCCTGGCGGTGAAGCGGCCCATCACCCTGCCCCTGGTGCGCGACCTGCTCGCCACCCTGGTGGACGGCGAGGGGTCCTGAGCAACTGCTTCAGGCCTTGCCGGAAGCCGCCTGCTCGGCGGCGATCTCCGCGCGCACCTGGTCCATGTCCAGGGCCTTGGCGCCCTGCACCACCTGCTCCAGCGCCTGGGCCGGCAGCGCCCCCGCCTGGGAGAACAGGATGATCTGTTCCCGGAACACCATCAGGGTGGGAATGGAGCGGATCTGGAAGTATCCCGCGAGCTCCTGTTCCTCCTCGGTGTTCACCTTGGCGAACACCACGTCCGGATATTTTTCCGAGACGGCTTCATAGACCGGGGCGAAGGCTTTGCACGGGCCGCACCAGGGCGCCCAGAAATCCACGATCACCAGATCGTTGTTGAGGACGGTTTGCTCGAAATTGTCTTTGGTCAGTTCCACGGTGGCCATGCTGTTTGCTCCGGATTGAGGTTGAGGGGGCTGCTGTAAAGGACGGGAAAGCAAGCTTCCAGGCCACCGCAGCGCTCATGGGCGTGCTGCTGCGCCTGTCACCGGCCGCTCCGGTCGGTATCCGTCGGCTCGTTGCGTGCGCCACGGCTGCCGACACCTGCCGGTGCAGGGCGGCGGAAGGCTGCAGGCAGTCCCGGCCGGATTATCCCGCAAATTCCCGGGGGAAGCCAAAGCCGGTATGCGGCCGGGTCACAGGGCGGCGGCCACGGCCGCGCGTCCGTCCGCATCCTCCTGCTGCTGCAGCGCCCACATGTGGGCGTAGAGGCCGTTCCTCTCCAGGAGTTCCCGGTGTGTGCCGGATTCCACGATGCGGCCGTGATCCATCACCAGGATGCGGTCCGCGTCCACCACGGTGGACAGGCGGTGGGCGATCACCAGCGTGGTGCGGTTTTCGGCAATGCGCTTGAGTTCCGCCTGGATGGCCTTCTCGGACTTGGAGTCCAGGGCCGAGGTGGCCTCGTCGAAGATGAGGATCCTGGGGTTCTTGAGGATGGCGCGGGCGATGGCCACGCGCTGCTTCTCGCCGCCCGAGAGCTTGAGTCCCCGCTCGCCGACGATGGTGTCGTACTTGTCCGGCAGGCTTTCGATGAAGTCGTGGATGTGCGCGGCCCGCGCCGCGGCGATGACTTCCTCGCGGCTGGCATCGGGCCGCCCGTAGGCGATGTTGTAGTAAATGGTGTCGTTGAACAGCACCGTGTCCTGGGGCACGATGCCGATGGCGGCACGCAGGCTTTTCTGGGTCACGTCGCGGATGTCCTGTCCGTCG
>JBBFMG010000065.1:1720-10959 GCA_037478575.1 Burkholderiales bacterium
GGTCACGTCGTAGAAGCGGAACAGCAGGCGCGACAGGGTGGACTTGCCGGCACCGCTGTGGCCCACCACTGCCACCGTCCTGCCCGGCGGCACCACGAAACTCACGTCGAACAGGATCTGGCGGCGCGGCTCATAGGCGAAGTCCACGTGCTCGAAGCGGATCTCGCCGGCGCTCACCCGGAGGTCCGGGGCGCCGGGCTTGTCCTTCACTTCCGCGTTGACCTCCAGCAGGCCGAACATCTTTTCCATGTCCGCGAGGGAGTGCTTGATCTCGCGATAGACGAAGCCCAGGAAGTGCAGCGGCAGGTAGATCTGGATCATGTAGGCATTGACCAGCACCAGATCGCCCAGGGTCATGGTGCCTGCCATTACACCCTGGGCGGCGAGGAACATCAGGATGGTCACGCCCACCGCGATGATGAAGCTCTGGCCGGCATTGAGGGCGGCGAGCGAGGTCTGGTTGCGCACCGCCGCCTTTTCCCACACCTGCAGGCTTTCGTCGTAGCGGCGCGTCTCGAATTCCTCGTTGCTGAAATACTTGACCGTCTCGTAGTTGAGCAGGCTGTCGATGGCACGGGTGTTGGCCTTGGAGTCCATGTCGTTCATGGTGCGCCGGAACACCATGCGCCATTCGGTCACGAACAGGGTGAAGGCCACGTACACCACCAGGGTGGCGAATACCACCAGGGCGAAGCGGATGTCGTAACTGGCGATGAGGATGGCGGCCACCAGCCCGATCTCCACCAGGGTGGGCAGGATGTTAAACAGCATGAAGTTGAGCAGGAAGCCAATGCCGCGCGTGCCCCGCTCGATGTCCCGCGACACGCCCCCGGTCTGGCGCTCCAAATGGAAGCGCAGCGACAGGGCGTGCAGATGGCTGAATACCTTGAGGGCCACCCGGCGAATGGCGCGCTGGGTGACCTTGGCGAACACGGCATCACGCAGTTCGCCGAACAGGGTGCTGGCGAAACGCAGGGCCCCGTAGCCGAGCAGGAAGGCCACCGGCAGCACGATCTCCGGCCGCGGCTTGTCCAGGGCGTCCACGATGTGCTTGAGGGCCAGGGGCACCGCCACGTTGGCCACCTTGGCCAAAAGGAGCAGGGCAAGCGCCAGCGCCACCCGCCAGCGGAATTCCCAGAGATAGGGCAGCAGGGTGCGAATGGTTTTCCAGTCGTTGCGGTTTTTCGGAGCGGGGCCGTAGTGTTGGATGCGCATGTCGGAATTACGTCAGCCTGTGCCGTAAAGCGTCGCCCGGCAGGGGGCGGCCAACATAGCACGCTGGCGTTTTCCGAGTCCAGAAGCGGGTTTTGCCTCCCGGCCGGGGCATGGCAGCCGGTGGAATGATTCTTGCTTGGCAAGCCTTGTTAAAGTTGGCAGCAGCCGGGCCGATAATCCCGGCCAGGGAAGGAGGAGCGGTGCCGCGCAGCGGTGGGCAGCGCCGCGGTTTTTCCCTAAAATCCCCTGGTCGTCCCGCTTCAGCGTCCGAAACGAGAGAGTACACAGGAAGATCCATGGCTTTTCTGGACGAACTCAAGAAACAGGCCGAACTTCAGCGCCAGCAGGAGCAAACCCAGACCCAGTCCAAGCTGGTCACCGTCAGCCAGAATTTCCTGGCGGTGCAGACCAAGTACAAGGAGATCCAGCGTTACCTCCAGGAGCTGGTCAACCAGCTCAACGTGCTCAACCTCGATGTGCGACGCAGCTATTTCATCGACGGCTTCGGCCTGATCGACGACTTCCGGCCCCGGGACTACGCCCTCAGCATCGATTCCATCCGTATCGGCCAGAAGGATTTCATCAATACCCTGGTGCTGCGCTTCAAGTGCGTCACCGACAAGGTGATCAAGTTCGAGCGCGACACGCCCCAGCAGATCGACAACCAGAAGGATTACCTCTGGCAGAACAACCTCAAGTACCAGTGCACCGAGTTCCGCAACGAGCGGGGGCTGGTGACGCGCGCGGTTTTCACGGTGGCAAGCGAAGTCCCGGTGACGGCGCGCTTTTCCGCCGATTTCGAGAATGCGCGCATCACCCTGCAGGTGCGTAACCTCAACGGCTTCACCATCAACGAGTTCGTCTACGAGGTGAACGACATCACCCAGGAGATGCTGGACGAGTTCGCCAAGTTCATCCTGGACAAACCCAACCGCCTGCGCGAAATCGGCGTGCATCAGCAGGCCCGCCGCACCCTGGTGCGTCCCGCGACCCAGGCGATGAAGGCGGCACCTGCGGCGGCCGCCCCCGAGCAGGACGGGGACCAACACGACGATGGGCACGACGGCCCCGGCAAGGGCCTGCTGGGCAAGCTGAAATCCCTTTTCTCCTGATCGCGCACTCGCCATGGATCTCACCCAGTTCTTCCGCCTGATGGCGGAACGGCGCGCCTCCGACCTGTTCTTTTCCGCCGGGGCGCCCGTTTACATCAAGATCGAAGGCGAGATCCGCCCGGTCAACCAGCAGGTCCTCGATGCCGCCCTGGTCAAGCGCATCGCCTATGCGCTGATGACCGAGGAGCAGATCCGCGCCTTCGAATCCACGTGGGAAATGAATTTCGGCGTGTCGGTGCCCAATTGCGGGCGATTCCGTGTCAACGTGTTCCGCCAGCGGGGCTCGGTGGCCATGGTCATCCGCTACATCACGGACCAGGTGCCTTCGGTGGACAGCCTGGGGTTGCCGCCGGTGCTCAAGGATCTGGTGATGCACAAGCGGGGGCTCATTCTGGTGGTGGGGGCCACGGGCTCCGGCAAGTCCACCACGCTGGCGGCCATGATCGACCACCGCAATGCCCACTCCACCAGCCACATCCTCGCCATCGAGGACCCCATCGAGTTCATTCACCGGCACAAGCGTTCCATCGTCAACCAGCGGGAAGTGGGCATCGATACCACGTCCTATGCCAGTGCCCTGGTCAATGCCCTGCGCGAGGCGCCGGATGTGCTGCTCATCGGCGAGATCCGCGATCAGGAGACCATGCGCCAGGCCCTGATCTATACCCAGACTGGCCACCTGTGCCTGGCGACCCTTCATGCCAACAACGCCTACCATGCGCTGAACCGCATCATCAGCCTGTTTCCCCCGGAAACCCAGGAGGGTCTGCTGCTGGATCTGGCCATGAGCCTGAAGGCCGTGATCTCCCAGCGCCTGGTGAAGGGCGTGGACGGCAAACGGGTGGCGGCCGTGGAGATCCTGATCAACAACCTGCACATCGCCGAGCTCATCCAGCGCCGGGAGATCGACAAGATCAAGGAAGCCATCGAGCAGAGTCTGGTGGAAGGCGCCCAGACTTTCGAGGAAGCCCTGCTCGAACTCTATGTGGCGGGCCGCATCAGCAAGGAGGAGGCCCTCGCCAACGCCGACTCCCGCACCAACATGGAATGGCTCATCGCCAATTCGGGCAAATACCGGGAAATGCGCGCCCAGCGTGCCCGCGGCGTGATGATCGACGAGGACAAGGTGCGCGAGGACCAGGAAACCAATCTGCCGGGCCTGCTCAGCGTCGAGGATCTGGACAAGCTGGGCGTCGCGGGCCTGTCGTCCCACAAGTAAGCCGCGAACAAAAACGCACCGGCTGCGTCCGGTGCGTCACGTCCTGCCGGGGTGCCCGGGGGCACCTTGTCATTGTTTTGAATCAGCGCGTCGCCAGGTACTGCTGGAATTCCTCGGCGTTCATCTCGCGCACCTTCATGCCCGCCCGCGCGGTGAAGGGATAGTAGAACGTGTAATGGTCATTGATCTTGACCTTGATGATCACCGTATCCGGGTTGGCCTGGCTGCGGTTGCGAAACAGGCGGTTGGCGAGCCATTTGATCATGATGTGCGCTCCTGAAGCAGGTTTCACAGGGTCTGCCCAGGAATTAGCAACGGCCGTGCCAACCTGTCCGGGGCGTTCAGGGTCGCTCCCGGTGGCAAGGCGTATGGGGAAAATCAGGGGCTTAGCGTATGAAGCGGGATTCGGTCCCGCAGCGCTGGCAGCGATAGACCTTGCCTGCCTCGGGATGGGCGTGGAGAAAACGCCAGCGGTGACCGAGAATCCGACACACCAGCCGGAAAAGCCAGGCACCGGCGCGTGCAGGCGGCGGGAGGGCTTGCTGTTCCATGCCCAGTCCCGTAGCAAAATCAGGGCCACGCGCCTAACAGTCTGATATTAAAAGCATTTCAGACTGCGCGCGGGCCGCTGCTGTAAAGTCTGCCGACATCACGGTCCGCTGAAGGGCTGGCTCCAGCGCCCACGGAAAGCGATTTCCCCCAGGGGCAGCCGGCTGCGGGGCGCCGTTTCCCGCTCCCGCAATTCGCCCTCGAGCCGTTCGGGCGCGCCCTGGTAGCCCAGCGCGATCATGGCCATGGGGGTCACCTCGGCGGGGACGCCGAACGTCGCTTTCAGCCGCTCCGCGTCAAAGCCCCCCATTTGATGGGCGGCCAGACCCAGGGCCACCGCCTGCAGGCACAGGCTCATGGCGGCGGCGCCGGTGTCGTATTCGGCCCAGCGGTTGGGCCGGGCATTGTGGCGGAAGTGGGGCAGGGCCAAGGCCGCAATGAGCACCGGCACGTCCTTGACCCAGGCCTGGTTGCCCTCCGCCAAGCAGTCGAAGGCGGCCTGCCAGCCCTGGGGATCGTCGCTGCGGTTCCACACCAGGAAGCGCCAGGGTTGATCGCCGAAGCAGGAGGGCGCCCAGCGCGCAGCTTCCAGCACCGCTGCGACCGCCTCCGGCGCTACCGGTCGGGTGGGGTCGAAGGCGCGCGGGCTCCAGCGCCGGGCGATCAGCTCGTGGATGGGCACGCAAGTCTGGGCGGGTTTTTCCAGCATGGGGGATTCCTGTGAACGGGGCTTCCATTCTACCCGGCGGCTGCCCGGCGGATGCGATAATCCTGATTTTGCCGCCATGCCTGACCGTTCCGATTCCCCCGCGCAGCCCCTCTACCGGGGCCGCTTCGCGCCTTCGCCCTCGGGCCCGCTGCACTTCGGCTCCCTGGTGACCGCCGTGGGCAGTTACCTCGACGCCCGCACCCAGGGGGGCGAATGGTGCGTGCGCATCGACGACCTGGATCCCCCCCGGGTGGTGGCCGGGGCGGCCGACACCATCCTCCGCACCCTGGAGGCTTACGGCTTCCAGTGGGATGGCCCGGTGCTCTTCCAGAGCGCGCGCACGGAAGCCTACATTGCGGCCTTCGAGACCCTGCAACGCCTGGGTGTGGTCTATGCCTGCGGCTGCACCCGGCGCGAAATCGCCGATTCCATCGTCGGCCTGCCGGGGGCCAGCGTCTATCCCGGCACCTGCCGTGGCGGCCTCCCCCCGGGCAAGACGGCCCGGGCCTTCCGGGTCCGCACCGAGGGCGCCCGCATTGCCTTCGAGGATCGGCTGCAGGGGACCATGATGGTGGATCTGGCGCGCGAGGCGGGGGATTTCATTTTGCTGCGTGCGGACGGTCCCTTCGCCTACCAGCTGGCGGTGGTGGTGGACGATGCCGAGCAGGGCATCACCGACGTGGTGCGGGGCGCGGATCTCCTGGATTCCACGCCGCGCCAGATACACCTGCAGCGCCTGCTGGGCCTGCCCACGCCCCGTTACCTGCATCTGCCCGTGGTGGTGAATGCCCTGGGTGAAAAGCTTTCCAAGCAGACCCTGGCGCCGCCGCTGGATCCGGCGCGTCCGCTGCCTGCCCTCATGGCCGCCCTGGCTTTCCTTGGGCAGACTCCACCGCCCGAGCTGGCCCGGGCCGATGTGCCGGAACTGTGGCGCTGGGCGCTGGAACACTGGACCCCCGCCCGTCTGCCCCGGGTACGGGCCGCGCCCCTGCCTGCGGGTATATCCGCGTGACAAAGATTTCACTGCTTTCGGGCCGCGGGGCGCCGATAATCCTGGGACACCTCCGGGAGATGCGCCATGCTGCTCAACCTGTTCAACTTCGGATTGCTCTCCGTCGTGCTCATGAGCCTTGCCCTGGCCTGAGCCCGGTCGGGCACGGCCGCCCGCCGGCATGAACGGCGGGCTGTGCTACAGTTCGGCCATTGCCAGGGATCCCGCGATGACCGATTCCGACACCCTGCAACGCTTCCTGTTCGAGGGGGCCGCCGTGCGTGGCGAGCTGGTGCGTCTCGACGCCACCTGGCGCGCGGTGCTCGCCCGCCATGACTACCCACCTGCCGTGGCCCGCCTGTTGGGCGAGATGATGGCGGCGTGCGCCCTGCTGGCGGCCACCCTCAAGTTTCGCGGCGCGGTGATGATGCAGATCCAGGGCAGCGGCCCGCTGCGCCTGGCGGTGGTGGAATGCAGCGCGGGACTGGCCCTGCGCGCCACGGCCAAGTGGGAGGGCACACCCACGGGGGATTTCGCCAAGCTGGTGGGACCTGGGCGCTTTGCCATCACCCTGGACCCCCGCGACGGGGGCGCCACCTACCAGGGCATCGTTGCCGTCGAGGGTGGCAGTGTGGCCGAGGCCCTGGAACATTACATGGCCCGCTCCGAGCAGCTGGACACCCGGCTGATCCTGGCTGCCGACGATCGGGTGGCCGCGGGACTCCTGCTGCAGAAGCTGCCGGGACGGGCAAGCCTGGACGCGGATGCCTGGAACCGCCTCACCCGGCTCGCCGCCACCCTGACGCAAGCCGAGCTTCTGCGCCTGCCCTTCCGGGACATCCTGCACCGGCTGTTCCACGAGGAAGACGTGCGCCTGTTCGACGCCGAGCCCGCCCACTTCGCCTGTTCCTGCTCCCGCGCCCGGGTGGCCGACATGCTGCGCCTGCTGGGCCCGGAGGAGGTGCGCGCCATCGTGGCGGAGCAGGGGCGGGTGGAAGTGACCTGCGAGTTCTGCAACCAGCGCTACGTGTTCGACAGCGTGGATGCCGAGCAGCTGTTCGCCGCGGCGGTGCTCACGCCCCCCCGGCTCAAGCCGCCACTGAGCTTCAGCGATTGTGCAGGTAGCGCCGGTCGTCGAAGGTGGCGACCCAGTCCGGGCGGTACACGGCCATCAGGGTGACCGCCATGCCGGTGAGAATGGCCTCCGACCAGCCCATGAGGACGAAATAGGGCAGGTAGTGGGTGGAGAGATAGTCCAGGGTGTAGGTGCCGGAGGCGGCCATCACGGCCGTGGCCGCCAGGCCGGTGGCGGCCATGGACAGGGCGGCGCCAAAAAAGCCGCACAGGAAGACATAGATCATGAAGTGGTTGGGCAGGTGCCGGTCCACCACGCGGTAGATGGCCTGGCTGATCCCCACCGGCACCGCCCCCATCACCAGGAAATTGAGGGACAGGGCCTGCCAGGCAGGCGCCTCGCCCGCGAGCGTGGTGCCCAGCACCACCAGCGCCAGTGCCAGCAGGGCGAGGGGCCAGCCGAACATGAGGGTGAGGGCGGTGGCGCCCAGGACGTGGAAGCTGAGCCCGGGCTTGACGCCGGTCTTGATGCTCCACAGCACCATGAGCACCACGATCGCCCCCAGCCAGAGGTTGAGCCGCCAGGATGCCGCAAGTCCCGCCAGAGGCGCGCGCCGGAGTGCGAACAGGAGCAGCGCCCCGGCCAGCAGGTGGCCGATCCAGTACCAGGCGGAGGGCAAAAGTTGGTCGGGAATGTTCATGGCGCGCCTCGTCAAATGATCATTTTACGCTATACTGGCCGGCCCTTCGGTGCGACCCATCGCCTCACCCCTGCCGTATGACCCTGCGTCTGGCCCTGTTCGATCTCGACAACACCCTGCTTACCGGCGACAGCGACTTCGAATGGGCCCAGTTCCTGATCGGCAAGGGCGTGCTGGACCGCGAGGTGTACGAAGCGAAGAACCTCGAGTTCTACGAACAGTACAAGGCCGGCACCCTGGACATCCACGCCTTTCTCGATTTCCAGCTCAAGCCCCTGTCGCGTCACCCCCGGCGGCAGCTGGATGCCTGGCACAGGGAATTCATGGTCACGCGCATCCTGCCCATGATCACCGATCAGGCGCGCGCCCTGGTGCAGCGCCACCGTGACGCGGGGGATACCTGCGTGATCATCACCGCCACCAATCGCTTCGTCACCCGTCCCATCGCCGAGGCCTTCGGTGTGGAGCACCTGATCGCCACCGAGCCGGAAGAAATCAATGGCGAATTCACGGGCCGCGTGGTGGGTACGCCCAGTTTCCGCGAAGGCAAGGTCGCCCGCCTGGAAGCCTGGCTCGCCGAACGCGGCAGCCGGCTCGACCAGGCCGAATACAGCTATTTCTACAGCGACAGCCACAACGACCTGTTCCTGCTGGAACGGGTCAGCCATCCGGTGGCGGTGGACCCGGACGATGAGCTGGCCCGCACCGCCCGGGCACGGGGCTGGCCCATCATCAGCCTGCGCTGAGGGCCGCGCGTGGCCCCCGAGTCTATCCGGACCCGCCGGCTGCGCATCCTGGTGTTTCTGGCCCTGCTTGCCCCGTTGGCCGGTCTGGCGGGGCTGTTTGCAGGCAGTGTCAGCCTGTCGCCGGGCGAGACCCTGGCCGCCCTCTGGCAGCCCGATGAGGGGGTGGCGGCGCGCATCCTGTGGGACCTGCGTCTGCCGCGTGTGGCGGCGGCCTTCGCCTGTGGTGCTCTGCTTTCCGTGGCGGGCCTGCTGCTGCAGGTGCTGGTGCGCAATCCCCTGGCCGAACCCTACATCCTCGGCATTTCCGGTGGTGCGGCCCTGGGTGCCCTGGCTGCGCTGCTGCTGGGTGCGGCTCTGCCGGGCCTGCAGGGGGCGGCTTTCGCCGGAGCCCTGGCTGCCATGGGCGCTGTGTTCCTGCTGAGTGGAGGCCTGGGCTGGAATCCCTTCCGGCTGCTGCTCACGGGCGTGGTCCTGTCCGCCGGCTTCGGCGCCGGTGTCAGCCTGCTGCTTGCCCTTGCCCCCGCTGCCGACAGCCGGGGCATGCTGTTCTGGCTCATGGGGGATCTGGGATATGCCACCGCACCCGGCGGACTGTGGCTAACCTTGGTGCTGGTGCTGGGCGTTGCGCTCGGTCAGGCGCGGGCCTTGGATGTGCTCGCCGCGGGGGAGCTGCAGGCGCGCGCCCTGGGGGTGGCGGTGCGGCCCTTGCAGCTAGCGATCTTCGTCACGGCTTCCCTCGCCACTGCGGTGGTGGTGACCCAGGCCGGTCCCGTGGGGTTCGTGGGCCTGATCGTGCCCCATGCCCTGCGGCTGGCCGGACTGGCGGGCCATCGCTGGCTGCTGCCGGCCGCGGCGCTGGCGGGGGGCAGCTTTCTCACCCTGGCGGATCTCGCCGCGCGCACCCTGGCCGCCCCCCAGCAATT
>JBBFMG010000066.1:0-10840 GCA_037478575.1 Burkholderiales bacterium
GCACCTGCCGCCCCGGCGGCGGCACCCCATGCACCCAGCGGCTATGTCGTGCAGTTTGGCGTGTTCGCCAATCCCCAGAACGCGCTGCAGCTGGTGGAACGCCTGCGCGCGGCTGGTATCGAGGCCCAGACGGAAACCCGGGTCATCCTCCCTCCCTTCAAAAGCCGGGCGGAAGCCGAAGCGGCGCTGGCCCGGCTCAAGGCGAAGGGCATCGACGCGGTGGTGGTGGCGCGCTGATCAGGGGCGTGAATAGAGCAGGTTCGGCAGCCACAGGCTGATGGCCGGCACGTAGGTCACGAGCAGCAGCACCACCGTCACCACCAGTATCCAGGGTGCGGCGGCGCGGGTGACCTCGGTGAGGCCCATCTTCGCCAGCCCGCTCGCCACGTACAGGTTGAGACCCACCGGCGGCGTGATCATGCCCAGCTCCATGTTGATGGTCATGATGATGCCGAGATGCACGGGGTCGATGCCCAGCTGCACCGCCACCGGCAGGAACAGGGGGGCCAGGATGAGGATGATGGACGAGGGCTCCATGAAGTCGCCGGCGAAAAACAGCAGCACGTTGACGAACAGGAGGAACATCCAGGGCGAAAGCCCCTGATCGATGATCCACTGGGCGAGCTGCTGGGGAATGTTCTCCGTGGTGAGCAGGAAGGAGAACAAAATGGAGTTGGTGATGATGTAGAGCAGCATGGCGCTCATGTTGGCCGCTTCCAGCAACACCTGCGGCACCTTCCGGAGGGGCAGCTCCCGATACACGAACACTGCCACGAAGAAGGCATACACCGCGCTCACCGCAGCTGCCTCGGTAGGCGTGAACAGCCCGCCGTATATGCCGCCGATCACCACCACGCCCAGTACGAGCCCCCATGCCGCCTCGCGGAACGCCCGCCAGACTTCCCCCAGGCTGGCACGGGGCAGCGTGGGAAAGTCATAGCGGCGCGCCACTCCATAGGTCACCGCCAACAGCGCGAGGGCCATGACGATACCCGGTACGATACCGGCGATGAACAGCTTGCCGATGCTCTCCGAGGTGGAAACGCCATACACCACCAGCACGATGGAGGGCGGAATCAGAATCCCCAGTCCGCCCGAGGTGGCAAGCACGCCCACCGAAAATTTTTTCGTATAGCCCTGTTCCACCATGGCAGGCAGCATGATGGAACCAATGGCCACCACCGTGGCGGGACTGGACCCGGAAATGGCGGCAAAGAAGGCGCAGGACAGCACCGCCGCCATGGCAAGCCCCCCGTGCATCCAGCCCACCAGCGTGGTGGCGAAGCGGATGATGCGCCGCGCCGCACCCCCCGCGGAAAGAAATGCACCGGACAGAACGAACAGGGGAATGGACATGATCACGAAGTTGTCCAGCCCGGTGAACAGCTTCTGGGAGACGATGGCGATGGTCTCCAAAGACAGGGAGGACACCAGCGCCAGGAACGCGAGCACGGTGAGCCCCAGGGCGATGGAAATGGGCATGCCCGTGAACAGGAGCGCAAACAGGATGGCAAAGATGACGAACGCGCTCACGGGGCCGCACCGTAATGATGACTGGGTTGCACGCCCGTGCGCCGGTAGCGCACCAGCACCTGCAGGAAGCGGTAGCACATGAGGCCGGAGCCCAGGGGCACCGCCAGATAGACGATCCACATGGGCAGCTCCAGGTCGGGGGAGACCTGGCCCGAATCATGGATGAACAGCACGAAGCGCAGCCCCAGCGCCGCCACCACGAAGGTGAAAAAGGCGCCGGCTGCCAGGGAAAACTGGATGAAGAAACGCTGGCGCCGCGGCGGAAGCCTGCGCACCAGCACGTCCACCCCCACGTGGATGCCGGTGCGCACGCCGTAGGCAGCGCCGAACTTGGCCATCCAGATGAAAAGGTAGATGGCGAGTTCCTGGGCCCAGGTGAAGCTGATCCGCCCCGTGTAGGGCCAGAGCCAGCTCACACCCAGGGAATAGCGGTGAAGGACGCTGAGAAAGATGACGAGGGTGGCCGCCGCCAGGAAGCTGGCGATCAGGGCCTCCTCCAGCCGGTCCAGGATGCGGTCGAGCATCGGCCGCTACTTCCTGGCGGCCTTTTCCTTCTCCACCTGGGCGGCGATGGCATAGATGGCGTGGATGGTGTCGCGCCCGATCACGTCCATGAACTGCTCATGCACGGGCAGCAGCACCTTGTGCCAGGCCAGCCGTCCCTCGAGGGGCAACACATAGACCTCCGTCGTCCCAGCGGCCTTCACCCGGGCCAGCGCCTCGTCGTTTTCCTTCTGGGCGATGTCACGTTCATACTCCGTGGCCTCCTTCATGGCCTGCTCCAGCGTGGCGCGAATGTCGCGGGGCAGCCCTTCCCAGAAGCGCTTGTTGACGATCACCGCATAGCCCAGATAACCGTGGTCCGAAATGGTGAGATGCTTCTGCACCTCATGCATCTTCTGGGTGTAGAAATTGGACACCGGATTCTCCGTGCCATCCACCACACCCTGCTGCAGCGCGGTATAGACCTCGGAAAAGGCCATCACCTGGGGGTTCGCACCCAGCGCGCGCATCTGCGCTTCCAGCACCTTGGAGGACTGGATGCGCATCTTGAGGCCCTTGAAATCCTCCACGGTGCGCAGGGGACGGTTGGCGCTCATCTGCTTGAAGCCGTTGTCCCAGTAGGCGAGCCCTAGGATGCCCTTGCTCTCCAGCTTGGCAAACAGCTTCCGGCCGATCTCGCCATCCATGGTGCGGTAGAGGGTCTCCTTGTTGGGGAAGATGTAGGGCAGATCGAACACCTCGAATTCGCGCACCCCCAGCGGCCCGAATTTGGACAGGGAAGGCGCCAGCATCTGCACTGCGCCCAGCTGCAGCGCCTCCATTTCCTCCCGGTCCTTGTAGAGCTGGCTGTTGGGATAGACCTCCACACGCACCCGGCCGTTGGTGCGTTCCTCCGCGAGCTGCTTGAACCGTTCCGCGGCCTTGCCCTTGGGCGTGTTGGGCGCCACCACGTGGCTGAACTTGATGACGATGGGCTCGGCGGCGAGCACCGGAGTGAGGATGCCCGCCAGCATCGCGAGGAGGATGGTGCGCAGGAATGTCATGGTTGTCTCCCTGAAACGTCGTGACGGAAAGCTTCGCCGCCAGCGGCACTTTGCCTGCCCCGCAGCGCCCGGGGTGCGCTCGAACCGGCGGCGGCCTGCTCTCACGCAGTATAGAGAGGACGCACGGCGAGCGCCAAGCCGGTCTCGTCCGGCGCCGCCTGCCAGCCGCAGTCCACCCCGATGCCCGGCACCGCCACCAGCGCCCCGCCGCACCACACCAGGGGCAGACGCGCCCGCAGCCAGGGGGGCATACCCGCCTCCTGCATGAGCTTCTTCAGGCTGCGCCGGGGCCGGCGGCAGTCGGGGCGCAGCCGTTCGCCCCCCTGGCGCAGACGCAGTTCCAGCCGGTGTTCCGCCGCCAGACGGGCGGAGAGCCCCGCCCCGGGCGTGGGCTGGCACTCCAGGACACAGCCCAGTTCGGGCAGTTCCAGGCGGGGCTGACCGTGCCAGACGCGCGTCCAGCCCTGGGGGGGCAGGGGGCGATGGTTTTCCACCCAAGCCTGGCCGCGCCAGCGGCGCAGCACGAAGTCGCCCCACTGGATCTCGATGCGCGCATCGGCGGCGGCGGACAAAAGCTGGTGCCACATTTCATTGAGGCGCGCCGCATCGGGCATGGGCGCGCCCTGTGCCTGCAGGAACACGCGCAACAGGTTTTTGGCGCGCGCCGCGGACAGCTTCGCCAGGCTTGCCACCTCGAGCCGGTCAACATGGCGCTCGAGATCCAGCGCTCCCAGTTCGTCCAGGAGACTGTCGGCCTCGGCGAGATGCCGGCTGGCACGCAGGACCGCCTCGCGGTAGGCCGGAAAGCGGCTTTCGATCAGGGGCAGTACCTCCCGCCGCAGGAAATTGCGGGTGAGCCGTGTATCCTGGTTGCTCTCGTCCTCCACCCAGGCCAGCCTGCGCCGCCGGGCATAGGCGAGGATCACCGTGCGCGGCACATCCAGCAAAGGCCGCAAAAGGCGCGGCCCCGTCCCCTGACGCAGCGCCGGCATACCCGAAAGGCCGCGCACGCCGCTGCCCCGCAAGAGATTCAGGAACACGGTTTCCACCTGGTCGTCCAGGTGATGGGCGAGCAGCACGTAGTCGGCGGGCTGGGCCGAGAGCACCTGGTAGCGTGCCTCGCGCGCTGCGCCTTCCAGGCCCAGTTCCCGGCGCCGGCGCACGCGCACCCGCTCAATCTGCAGGGGCACGTCACGGGCCTGGCACAGCCGGGCGCAAAAGGCGGCCCATTCATCGGCATGGGGACTCAGCTGGTGATGGACGTGGACAGCGCTCAGGCTGAAATCCAGTTCGCCGCGCAGGCGGTCCAGAATGTCCAGCAGGACCACGGAATCCACCCCGCCCGACAGGGCAAGGCACAGGCGCCGTCCCGTTTCGAGATAGCCGATGAGGGCCTGGCGGACGTGCTCGTGAAGCCTAGCGGGCGCCGGCTTCCTTGAACCTGCCATAGCTCATGAGCCGGTCGAAGCGCCGCTTGAGGAGCTCGTCCACCGAATAGTCCTGCAGGTCGCGCAGGGTTTCCGTGAGCACCTTGCGCATGGACTGCATCATGGCGTCCGGGTCGCGGTGGGCGCCCCCCAGGGGCTCGTTGATGATGCGGTCGATAAGCCCCAGGGTCTTCAGGCGGCTGGCGGTGATCCCCAGCGTCTCCGCCGCTTCCGGTGCCTTTTCCGCGCTCTTCCACAGGATGGAGGCGCAGCCCTCGGGCGAAATGACCGAGTAGGTGCTGTATTGCAGCATGAGCATGGCGTCGCCCACACCGATGGCCAGCGCCCCGCCGGAGCCCCCCTCCCCGATCACCGTGCAGATGATGGGAATGCGCAAGGTGGACATGAGGTAGAGATTGCTGGCGATGGCCTCGGACTGGCCGCGCTCCTCGGCGTCGATGCCGGGATAGGCGCCCGGGGTGTCGATGAAGGTAAACAGGGGCAGGTTGAATTTCTCCGCCTGCTTCATCAGGCGCTGCGCCTTGCGGTAGCCCTCCGGCCGGGGCATGCCGAAATTGCGGTAGATCTTTTCCTTGGTGTCGCGCCCCTTCTGATGGCCGATCACCATCACCGGCTGGCCATTGAAGCGCGCCAGACCGCCCACGATGGCTGGATCGTCGGCAAAGTGCCGGTCGCCGTGCAGCTCCTCGAAATCCGTGAACAGGGCGTTGATGTAGTCCAGGGTATAGGGCCGCTGGGGATGGCGCGCCACCTGGGAAATCTGCCAGGGCGTGAGCTTGGCGTAGATATCCTTGGTGAGCGCCTTGCTCTTTTTCTGCAGGCGCTCGATCTCCTCCGAGATGTCCAGGGCGGAATCGTCCTGCACGTAGCGCAGTTCCTCGATCTTGCTCTCGAGTTCGGCGATGGGTTGTTCGAAATCCAGAAAGGTCGTCTTCATGGGGCGGTCCGCCGCAAAAAAGTGGCGTAATGATACCCCACGGCGCGGGCGCCGGGACGGGTCAGTACCAGGCCAGGCCGCTGCCCTGCCCGCGCGGATCGCTGGCGGCAAGGGCCCGGCCGCTGCGCCGATCCAGCCAGACCACCTGCATGTTGCCCCATTTGCGCTCGGTCACCTGCACCAGATGCCCGCGCAGGGTGAGATCGTCCAGCACCTCCTGGGCAAAGCCTTCCGGCTCCACCTCGATGCGGTCAGGACGGTACTGGTGGTGATAGCGGGGGGCGCGCACCAGTTCATCCAGATTCACGGCGGGCGCGCCGGCATAACGCAAAATGGCCAGGAGCACCATGCTGATGATGCGCGAGCCGCCCGGCGTGCCCAGCACCAACACGCCCCGCGCATCCTCCACGAAGGTGGGCGACATGCTGGACAGAGGCCGTCTGCCCGGGGCAAGCAGATTGGCGCGGCCGCCCGCGAGTCCGTAGGCATTGGGCCGGCCGGGACCAAGACTGAAGTCGTCCATCTCGCTGTTTAGCAGAACGCCGGTGCGCCCCGCCACGAAGCAGGCACCGAAGGGCAGGTTGATGGAGAGTGTGGCCGCCACCCGGTTGCCCTCGCCATCGACGATGGAGAAGTGGGTCGTGTGATGGCCGCCGCCTGCGAGCGGCGCGGCATCGAGGTCATCGCTCGCGGTGGCGCGGGCATCGTCGATCTCGGCTCCGCGCGCGGCGAGATAGGCGGGATCCATGAGCCGGCGCAGGGGCATCGCGATGAAATCCGGATCCCCCAGGAAGCGGCGGTCGTGATAGGCGCGGCGCAGCGCCTCCACCACCCAGTGCATGCGCTGGGCCTCGCCGGCACCTTTGAGATCGAACCGCTCAAGCATGGTGAGACTCTGGGCCAGGGCGACACCTCCCGCGGAAGGCGGCGGCGCCGTGACGATGCGCATGCCCCGGTAGGCAAACACCAGAGGGCTGCGCTCCTGCACCCGGTAGGCCGCCAGATCCCGCAGGTGCCAGAAGCCGCCGGCACGGCGCACCGCCATCACCATTTCCCGCGCCACCGGCCCCCGGTAGAACCCCGACCGTCCCTGCCGCGCCAGGCTTTCCAGGGTGCGCGCGAGGGCCGGCTGGCGCAGGCGCGTGCCCGCGGCAGGCACGGCGCCGTCGTCCAGGAACTGGGCTGCCGCTTCTTCCTGACCGTGAAGACAGGCGAACCGCACCTTGGCCATGGTGCGGTAGCGTTCGTCCACCGGGAAGCCGTCCCGGGCGAAAGCGATGGCTGGCGCCAGCGTCCGCGCCAGGGGCAGGCGTCCGTAATGCCGGGCGAGATGCACCAGGGCCGCGGGCAGCCCCGGAATGGCGGCCGCCCGGGCCCCTTCCGTGGTCGCCCGGGGCAAGGGCCGACCCCGGGCATCGAGATAGCGGCTGACCGACGCCGCCGACGGTGCCGTCTCCCGGGCATCCAGGAACACCTGGCGGCCATCCGCGGCCCGGTGCAGCAGGAAAAAGCCGCCGCCACCCAGGCCGGAACTGTAGGGCTCCACCACGGCAAGCACCGCGGCCACCGCCACCGCCGCATCGAAGGCATTGCCGCCTTCGGCCAGAATGTGGCGCCCGGTTTCCGTGGCGAGAGGATGGGCCGTGGCCAGCGCCCCCGTGCCCTGCGCCCAGGCCGGCCACAGGGCCAGGAGCCCCAGCACCCAGCCGGCCAGCCAGCGGCCGCGCCGCAGACGGAACCACTGAAACACGGGCATCCTCAGCGGGGAATCTGCCAGCAGGTGTTGGGCGCTTCGTACACCAGCATGAGGCTTTCCACCGGTGCGGTGGTGACATAGCGCACGCCGATCACGTCCGGGCCCTTGCGCCAGTGGAAGGCCAGTTCGTTACGCTCGCCGATGCTGGTGACGTTGGTGTTGGCCACCACCCGCACCGGCTGCCCGTAACGGCCGTTGTAGTTGTTGACCACGATCACCAGATTGCGCAGGGACGGCGCCACCTCCTGCTGCAATCCCACCAGCCGGTCGTTGCAGAAATCGAACACGAACTGGCGGTGGCTGGCGCGCTCGGGGGTGTCGTAGGCGATCAGGGTGGTGGGCGGGAAATCCTGCACCCGCTCGAAATCGTAACTCGCCAGCGCCCGCCGCACCTCTTCGCGGCTCATGCCGCTGCGAAACGCATCCACCTCGAAGGCGGCACAGGGTTGCGCCAGCAGCGCGCAGACCATGGTCAGCGATAGGGTTCGCATGGAAAGGTCTCGCTGATGAGAATGGCCGGCTCGCCGTGGATCATGATACGGTAGGTGCGATAGACGGCATCCGGCCCCGCGCGCCCCAGGTCGAGGATCTCCCGGTAGGTTTCCAGCCCCCGTTCGCGCAAAAGCTCGCCGATGCCGATGCGTCCCGCCACGAGTTCGCCCCTGAGCCGCTCCGGCAGACAGGGCAGCCGGATCAGGGACTCGGCCTCGCCATAGCAGCGCCCCGATGCCCGGCCCACCAACCGTACCCGGCGCTTGAGCACCCGCTCGCCCGCGCCCAGCGCCAGCGCCGGCACCGCCGCTTCCAGGGCCACCTCCGTCTGCCCCAGGTTTTCCACGGCGACCTCTTCCCAGAAATAGGCTTCCAGGTGCTTGGTCACCGTGCCATCGGTCACCAGCAGGGTGCGCAAAAAGGGCGGCAGCGCTTCCATGTGCAGGCTTTCCGCGCGCGCGTTGGTGATCACGCCGCCCGGCACGAAGCCGCGCGTCTGGAAATAGGTGCGGGAAAGAGAACCGGAGAAAGGGGGCATGGCCGACCAAGGGGAAGACAGGGACCAATGGTAAAGGGCTTTGTGCTCACCTGCCAATGGCGCCAGACCCCGGTTTCCGGGAATGTGGTTACAATGCAGAGCCATTTGCCGAGAGGAGAGCCATCATGGCCGATCAACCTGCCGGCACGCTCGCGGTCGCCACCCTGGGAGGCGGCTGCTTCTGGTGCCTCGAGGCCGTGTTCGAACAGGTGCGCGGGGTGGAACGGGTGGTCTCCGGCTATGCCGGCGGCACCGTGGCAAACCCCACCTACGAGCAGGTTTGCACCGGCACCACCGGCCATGCGGAGGTGGTGCAGATCCACTTCGATCCCCGCGTGGTGCCCTACCGCACCTTGCTGGAAATCTTCTTCACCATCCACGATCCCACCACACCGAACCGCCAGGGCAATGACCGGGGCCCGCAATACCGCTCCATCATTCTCCATCACGATGCCGAACAGCAGCGCATCGCCGAGGAGGTGATGGCGGCAGTGAGCCAATCCGGCCAGTGGCCCGCCCCCCTGGTGACCGAACTGAAGCCCCTGGAGACATTCTGGCCGGCGGAGGACTACCATCAGGGCTATTTCCGGGCCCACCCCCACCAGCCCTACTGCCAGTTCGTAGTGGCCCCCAAGGTGGACAAGTTTCGCGCCCGCTTCGGCGACTGGCTCAAGGGTTGATGCACCTCTACGTCGATGTCTCCGGCCATGGTTTCGGCCATCTGGCCCAGACCGCGCCCGTGCTCAATGCCCTCGCAGCCCGGCTGCCGGGACTGCTGCTCACCCTGCGCTGCAGCCTGCCACGGGAACGCATCGCCCGCCGCATCCGGGCGCCCTTCACCCACGTCAGCGGCGCCACCGACTTCGGGCTGGTGATGAAAAACGCCCTGGAAGTGGACAGGGCGGCCAGCCTCGCCGCCTACCGGGCCCTCCACCGCGACTGGGCGCGCCGCGTCGAGGAGGAAGCCGAGGCCCTGGCGCGCCTGGCACCGCAACTGGTGCTGGCCAACGTTTCCTATCTAACCCTGGCCGCCGCGCGGCGGGCGAACATTCCGGCCCTGGCCATGAGCTCCCTCAACTGGGCCGCCATTGCCGACGCCTACCTGAACGATGAGCCTGGCTTCGCGGCGATCCACGCCGAGATGCTCGATGCCTACCGGGCCGCGCAGGCCTTCCTGCGACTTACCCCCGGCATACCCATGCCGGAGCTGGAGTCCGTCGTGCCCGTCGGCCCGGTGGCCCAACCCGGCCGCAATCTTCGGGAAATCCTGCCCCCCGGGCAGCTGGTGCTGGTGGCCATGGGCGGCCTGCCCCTGCGGCTGCCCGCACGCTGGCCCCGGCTGCCGGGGGTACGCTGGCTGGTGCCGCGCGCATCGGGCCTGGTGCGCGCCGATGTGAGCTTCATCGAGGACACGGGTCTTTCCGTGAGCGACCTCATTGCCTCCGTGGATGCGGTGGTCACCAAGGCGGGCTACGGCACCTTCGTCGAGGCGGCGGCCGCGGGCACGCCGCTCCTATACGTGGAACGGCCGGACTGGCCGGAAGAGGCCGCGCTCACCACCTGGCACGGGCGCGTGAGCCGGTCGCGGGCCGTGCCCCGCGCGGCCTTCGAGGCGGGCCGCTTCGGCGACCAGGTGCTGGAGGTGCTGGCGGGCCCGCGCCCTGCCCCGGTCGCCCTCACCGGCATCGGGAAGGCGGCGGATTTTCTCGCGCGCCGGCTGCTGGCGGGGACGTGACATGGCACGGATTCTGTGCGTGGGCATCGCCACCCTGGATCTCGTCTTCACCGTGGACCACTATCCCCGGGAAGACGAGGAAATGCGTGCCCAGCGTCTGCGCGTGACGCGGGGCGGCAATGCCGCCAATACCGCCGTCGTGCTGTCCGGGCTCGGCCATCGCACCGCCTTCGCCGGCATCCTTGCCGAAGCGGAGGAGACCGCCATTCTGGTGCGCGACTTCCAGCGCCACGGGGTGGACACCGGCCCCTGCGTCAGGCGTCCGGGCAAGCCGCCCACCTCCTCCATCCTGCTGGCACCGTCGGGCAGTCGCACCATCGTGCACTACCGCGACCTGCCGGAACTCACCTGTGACGATTTTGCCCGGATCGATCTGAACGCCTTCGACTGGGTCCATTTCGAGGGACGCCAGCCGGATGCCCTCGCCTGCATGCTCGACCACGTGCAACGCAACCATCCCCGTCTGCCCATCTCCCTGGAAGCGGAGAAACCGCGCCCGGGCCTCGAGGCCCTGCTCGGCCGCGCCGACGTGCTGCTCACGGGACGCGCCTTCGCCCGTGCCCTGGGCCATGATGAACCCACCGCCTTCCTGCAGGCGCTCCGCAGCCGGGCCCCGGGGCCGGTGATTTTTGCCGGCTGGGGCGAGGCCGGGGCCTGGGCGTTGCAGGGGCCGGACACCTTCTTCCACACGCCCGCCTTCCCGCCGCCCCGGGTGGTGGACACCGTGGGCGCAGGGGATGCCTTTACCGCCGGGCTAATATACGGCTTTTTGAAGCAGGAGCTTACCTCCCGGCTCGAGCTGCTGGCCTGGGACGGTGCCCAGCTCCCGGTCATTCTGGCCGCCTCCTGCCATC
>JBBFMG010000067.1:0-10726 GCA_037478575.1 Burkholderiales bacterium
GTGGACGTCACCCTGCGCGAGGCGGCCCGCCTGGCGGGCCGCAAGTGCGGCCAGGAAGGGTTCAGCGTAGGCCCAGGGTTGTGAGGAAGCGCTGGCGCGCGGCGTAAAGGCGGGCCTTCCCGACAGCCGGCGGCTCCTCCAGGGCGGCAAGGCACTCGGCGAAGAAGGCATCGAAGGCCGCGCGGAGTTCGGCAGTGGACGGC
Organism: Burkholderiales bacterium; assembly: GCA_037478575.1. Classification (GTDB taxonomy): domain Bacteria; phylum Pseudomonadota; class Gammaproteobacteria; order Burkholderiales; family Thiobacteraceae; genus Thiobacter. The sequence continues at coordinate 204 of JBBFMG010000067.1, forward strand.
GGGCCAGGCTGCGCATCGGGCGCTTCGCCGGCTGCGGCCTCCACCGGGCGCAGGCGGGCGTAGCGGGGAATCATGCGCAGCCGGCCCGTGGCTTCCTCCCGCGCCGAGACGGGCCCCAGCTTGACATAGACGGCGCCGTCCCACTCGAAGCGCTCACCTGGTCCCAATTCCGAGAACTTCATGCGCCCTCTCCGGCAGTAACGTCCCCGGGTGGCTCGGGCTGAGGACTCCAGCTGCCGGCCAGCAGCTTCTCCAGCCAGAACAGCCCCGCCACGGTCTTGGCCTCGCAGATGCGCCCTTCCTGCACCCAGGTAAGCGCCGTCGCCACGGGCAGGGAAAAGACTTCCAGGAACTCGTCATGATCCCGCCGGTGCCCCTCATAGGTCAGGCCGCGGGCGAGGTAATAGATGAGCCGCTCATCGGCATAGCCGATGCAGGGATAGACCGTCGTGACGTAAAGCCACTCACGGGCGGTATAGCCCGTCTCCTCCAGCAGCTCGCGCCGGGCACAGGCGGCCGGCGTCTCGCCCGGGTCGATCTTGCCGGCCGGCAGTTCGATGAACGCCCGCCCCAGCGGGTAGCGGAACTGGCGCTCCAGCAGCAGGCTGCCGTCGTCCTGCAGGGCCAGGATCACCACCGCTCCCGGATGGCGGATGTACTCCCGAACCGAAGGCCGCCCGTCCGGCAGGCGCACCTCGTCCCGGTGGACTTCCAGCAGCCGTCCCTGCCAAACCACCTCACCGGCGACAGGGACTTCATAAAAATCTTTTCTCGCCATATTGAAACTTTCACATCCGCCTGCTATCTTAGGAACAAGCCCGAGCAATTTAGTCAGCTATTTACAGGCTGCTGATTATTGGGCTTTTTTCGGACCCACTAATTTAGCATCTGCTAACTTTCTAAAGGAGTAAGCCATGAGCCTGATCAATGGACTGGACAGCAACGGCGTGGTGACCGTCAACCGGGTGATCCTGCGTCCCGAATACACCGTGGACGACCTGGAAGAGCGGGTCGCCGAACTGTGTGAAAACGTGAAAACCTATCATTCGGACACCGGCTTCATCGGTGGCTTCGTGATGATCAACACCGGCATGGTGTCCAACGAGGGTTCCACCATCGGCCAGGCGGTGGAAAGCCCCCTGAAGGGTCGTGAAGCGCTCATCGTGACCTTCTGGCGCAGCATGGAGGACCACGAGCAGTCCCACCGTTCCGAGACCTTCCAGCCCCTGTTCAAGAAGGTGCTGGAACTGTGCGAGAACGGCAACGAGGAAATCGCCTACCAGCTGCTGTGGCAGGGCAAGGCCTACGATCCGGAAACCGCCCGGGCCGCCCGCGAAGCCAAGGAAAAATACAGCAAGGCCGCGTAAGACACGGCGCATGCGCAGGCCAGGGCCACGGCCCTGGCTTTTTTTCGCCCGTACCGGGCGGGCGCCCTCCCCCGCCGGAAAACGGGCTCACACCATCTGGCGGATGGCCGTGGCACACAGGGCCATCAGGGGCTGGGGCATCAGACCCAGGGCGAGCAGGGCCAGCCCGTTGGCCGACAGAAGCACCTGCATGCCGGGATTGGCGCGGGGTGCGGCGGGCTCGCCGGGCGCATCGAAATACATCAGCTTGACCACGCGCAGATAGTAGAACGCCCCCACTACCGACATGAGCACCGCAAACACCACCAGCCACAGGTAACCCGCATCCAGCGCCGCCTTGAGCACCGCCAGCTTGGCGTAGAAACCCAGCGTCGGCGGCACCCCGGCCATGGAAAACATGATGAGCAGCATGAGAAAGGCGTGCCACGGACTGCGCTGGTTGAGTCCCTTGAAATCTTCCAGGCGTTCCGCCTCGAAGCCCTCCCGCGACAGGAGCAGGATCATGGCAAAGCCCCCCAGGCTCATGAGCACATAGGCGGCAACATAGAAAAAGGCCGCGCCGTAACCCGCCTCGCCCGCGGTGAGGAAACCCAGCAGCACGAAACCCATGTGGGAGATGGTGGAGTAGGCCAGCATGCGCTTGATGTTGGTCTGGGCAATGGCCGTGACGTTACCCAGGGCAATGGACAGCAGGGCCATGAGCGCCAGCATGGGCTGCCAGTCGGCGGCCAGGCCCTCCAGGCCGTCCACCAGCAGGCGCATGAAGAAGGCAAAGGCCGCCAGTTTGGGCGCCGAACCAATGAACAGGGTGATGGCAGTGGGCGCCCCCTGATAGACATCCGGGATCCACATGTGGAAGGGCACCACGCCCAGCTTGAAGGCAAGCCCCGCCACCAGGAATACCAGGCCGAAAACGAGCACCGGATCCACCGCCGCGCCGGGCAGGGCCGCCGCGACCCGCGCCAGCTCCAGGGAGCCGGTCACCCCGTAGAGCAGCGACATGCCATAGAGCAGCAGGCCGGAGGCCAGCGCCCCCAGGATGAAATACTTCATCGCCGCCTCGCTCGCCACCGGATTGTCCCGCTGCAGTCCCACAAGGGCATACAGGCACAGGGACAGCAGTTCCAGCCCCAGGTAGAGGCTGAGGAAATGGCTGGCCGAGATCATGATCATCATGCCGAGGGTGGCGAACAGCACCAGCGCGTAGAACTCGCCCCGGTCCATGCCCCGCGCGCGCAGGTAGTCGCGGGCATACACCAGCACTGCCGCCACCACCCCGTCGAGCATGAGCTTGAGCACGTCGGCCAACTGATCATCGACGAAGGTGTTGCCGAAGGCCAGGACCGGGACGGGATCGAGGGTTGCCAGGGTGGCGAGCGCAGTCCCCGCCAGGGCCGCCAGCGCCAGGCCGAAGGTGATCCAGCGCAGGTCGTCGGAGAGGAACAGATCCAGGATCAGCACCACGCAGGCGGCCCCCAGCAGAACCAGTTCCGGCAGGGCGGGCAGAAGGTCGGCGAGCACGAAATCGGCCATCATCACGGATCAGCCCCTTACCAGGCACAGAAGTCGCCGCACTTGCTGACGGCGACGTGGTTGAGCAGATGTTCCACGGAGGCGTGCATCACCTCCGTGAAGGGGGCGGGATAGAGGCCCATGCCCAGCACGGCCACGGCGAGCAGCCCCAGTACCAGGAATTCCCGGACGCTCAGATCCTGCAGGGCCGCCACCTGGGGATGGACCACCGGCCCGAACACCACCCGTTTGATCATCCAGAGGGTGTAGGCGGCGCCAAAGACCAGCGTGGTGGCCGCCAGGAAGGCATACCAGAAATCGACCCTGATCGCCCCCAGGATCACCAGGAATTCCCCGACGAAGCCGCTGGTGCCCGGCAGGCCGGCATTGGCCATGGCGAACAGGACAAAGAAGGCCGCGAACACCGGCATGGTGTTCACCACCCCGCCATAGTCGGCAATGTTGCGGGAATGCAGCCGGTCATAGAGCACGCCCACGCACAGGAACAGGGCACCCGAGACGAAGCCGTGGGAGATCATTTGAACCAGGGCCCCTTCCACGCCCAGGGGGTTGAACAGGAAAAAGCCCAGGGTCACGAAACCCATGTGGGCAATGGACGAATAGGCGATGAGTTTCTTCATATCCCCCTGCACCAGAGCCACCAGGCCGATGTACACCACGGCGATCAGGGACAGGGCGATCACGAAGCCGGCCAGGGCGTGACTCGCATCCGGGGTGATGGGCAGGGAGAAGCGCAGGAAACCATAGGCCCCCAGCTTGAGCATGATGGCCGCCAGCACCACGGAACCGCCGGTGGGCGCTTCCACGTGGGCATCCGGCAACCAGGTGTGCACCGGCCACATGGGCACCTTCACCGCGAAGGCGGTGAAAAATGCCAGAAAGATCAGCACCTGCTCGCGATAGCCAAGGGGCAGGCGGTGCAGTTCCAGGATGTCGAAGCTGCCGGCCTGCTGGTACAGGTAGATGAAAGCCACCAGCATCAGCAGCGAGCCCAGCAGCGTGTAAAGGAAGAACTTCACCGCCGCATAGACCCGGCGCGGTCCGCCCCAGATGCCGATCACCAGGAACATGGGAATCAGCATCGCCTCCCAGAACACGTAGAACAGCACCGCATCCAGGGCCGCGAACACACCAATCATCAAGCCGGACATGATGAGGAAGGCCGCGAGATACTGGGCGACCCGCGTCTCGATCACCTTCCAGCCGGCCAGCACCACCAGCACCGTGGTGAAGGCGGTGAGCAGGATGAACAGCAGCGAAATGCCGTCCACCCCCAGGTGATAGTTCACGTTGAAGGCTTCGATCCAGGGCGCCCGCTCCACGAACTGCATGGCGGCGGTGCCAGTGTCGAACTGGGCATACAGGGGCAGGGTCACCGCGAACCCCGCCAGGGCGCCGACCAGGGCCAGTCCGCGCGCCAGGAGCGCATTGCGGTCCGGGCCGGTGGCGAGTACCAGCAGGCCGAACACGATCGGCACCCAGATGGCGAGACTCAACAAAGGCATTCCCGACATGGCATCACCCGCGAGCGGTGAGGCGGGGTCTGCTTCCCCCTCCCGGCGCCTCCCCTCTCACGCTTCTCCTTTTCTTGTCAGACTTTCACGAACCAGGTGATGAGCACGAACACTCCGATCAGCATGGCGAAGGCATAGTGGTAGATGTAGCCGGACTGGAAGTGGCGGATCACGCCCGCCAGCCGCCCCACCAGACGCGCCGTGCCGTTGACCAGCCAGCCATCGATCACGGTCACGTCGCCCCCCTTCCACAGCCAGGTTCCCAGCCTGCGGGCACCCCCGGCAAAGAACCAGTCGTTGAACTGATCGAAACCGTACTTGTTTTCCAGAATACGGTAGACGAGCCGGAAACGCCCGGCGAACCAGTCCGGCAAATCGGTGCGCACCTGGTACAGGAACCAGGCGCTGGCCACACCGGCGAGCGCCAGCCAGAACGGCAGGGTGGACACCGCGTGGAGCGCCATGGCACCCGCTCCGTGGAAATGGGCGGCAAGCTCGGCCAGCGCCGGATGCTGCGGCGCCACGTGAATCGCCTCGCCGAAGGCGCTGCCATCCAGCACGGCGCCCACCGTGAAATAACCGATCCCCACCGAGGGAATGGCGAGCAGCACCAGAGGCAGCCATACCACCCAGGGCGATTCATGGGGCTCGCCGGCGACATGATCTCCGTGCCCACCATGGTCACCGTGGGCAAGGTGCTCCCGGAAGCGTTCCGTGCCGTGGAACACCAGGAAATACATGCGGAAGGTGTAGAAGGCCGTCACGAACACGCCCGCCACCACCGCGAAATAGGCAAAGCCCGCGCCCGGCACGTTGGCCGCACGCACCGCCTCGATGATGGAATCCTTGGAATAGAAGCCGGAAAAGAGGGGCGTGCCGATCAGCGCCAGCGAGCCGATCAGGGCCGTGATCCAGGTGATGGGCATGTACTTGCGCAGGCCGCCCATGTGGCGCATGTCCTGGTCGTGATGCATGCCGATGATGACCGAGCCGGCGGCGAGGAACAGCAGCGCCTTGAAGAAGGCATGGGTCATGAGGTGGAACACCGCCACCGAATAGGCGGAAGCTCCCAGCGCCACCGTCATGTAACCCAACTGGGACAGAGTGGAATAGGCCACCACACGCTTGATGTCGTTTTGCACGATGCCCAACAGGCCCATGAACAGGGCGGTGATGGCGCCGATCACCAGCACCACGGACAGCGCCGTGTCGGACAATTCGAACAGGGGGGACATGCGCGCCACCATGAAAATACCCGCGGTCACCATGGTCGCAGCATGGATGAGGGCGGAAATGGGCGTCGGGCCTTCCATGGAATCCGGCAGCCACACGTGCAGGGGAAACTGCGCCGACTTGCCCATGGCGCCGATGAACAGCAGGATGCAGATGACCGTGATCAGGGACCACTCCTGCCCCGGCAAAAGCTCGATGGTACGTCCCGCCAGATCCCCCGCCCGGGCGAACACCGTCCCGTAGTCCAGGCTGCCGGCATAGGCCAGCACCAGTCCGATGCCCAGCAGGAAGCCGAAGTCACCCACGCGGTTGACGAGGAAAGCCTTGAGGTTGGCATAAATGGCGGAAGGCCGCGTGTACCAGAAGCCGATCAGCAGGTAGGACACCAGGCCGACAGCCTCCCAGCCGAAGAACAACTGCAGGAAATTGTTCGCCATCACCAGCATCAGCATGGAGAAGGTGAACAGGGAAATGTAGGCGAAAAAGCGCTGGTAACCCGGGTCGTCGCTCATGTAGCCGATGGTGTAGATGTGCACCATCAGGGAGACGAAAGTCACCACCAGCATCATCATGGCGGAGAGCCTGTCGATCAGGAAGCCGATCTCGAAGGAAACGCCGCCGCTGGTAAGCCAGGTATAGACGGTGCCATTGAAGGTGTGGCCGGCCTGCACGTCCCGGAACACCAGCCACGATGCCCAGCAGGAAATGGCCACGCCCAGGATGGCGATGCGGTGGGTCCACACGCGGCCGATGTACCAGCCGAACAGGCCGGCGATGAGCGCGCCCGCCAGGGGCGCCAGGGGCACGATCAGGTACAGCGTCTGCATGTCCGGCGCGGCCATTGTCCTACCCCTTCAGCTCGTCCAGGTCATCGACGTTGATGGTGCGCAGGTTGCGGAACAGCACCACCAGAATCGCCAGGCCGATGGCCGACTCCGCCGCGGCCACCGTGAGCACGAAGAACACGAACACCTGCCCGGCCACATCACCCAGGTAGTGGGAGAAGGCCACGAAGTTCAGGTTCACCGCCAGCAGCATGAGCTCGATGGCCATCAGCAGCACGATCATGTTCTTGCGGTTGAGGAAAATGCCCAGCACGCTGATGGCGAACAGAATCGCGCCCAGGACCAGGTAATGGGACAGAGTAAGCATGTTGGTCAGTTCTCCCTTCCGGCCTCCGGTTGCTCATCCGGCTTCTCGGCCGGCATGGCGATGAGCCGCACCCGCTCCGAGCGTTTCACCCGGATCTGGCGCACGGGATTCTGGTACTTGGTGGTCTTGCGCCGGCGCAGGGTGAGGGCGATGGCCGCCACGATGGCCACCAGCAGAATGACCGCCGCGATCTCGAAGGGATACACGTAGTCCGTGTAGAGCACCCGTCCCAGTTCCCGCGTGTTGCTGTACTCCACCCCGTGGGGCACGGGCGCCGGATAGCGGTCGGCACCGAAATGGCGACTGCCCAGCACCACCACCATCTCCAGCACCATGAGCGCCGCCACCGTCGCGGCCAGGGGCAGGTAGTCCCAGAAACCTTCCCGCAGGCGCGCGAGGTTGATGTCCAGCATCATGACCACGAACAGGAACAACACCATCACCGCGCCTACATAGACGAGCACCAGGGTGATGGCCAGGAATTCCGCCTCCAGAAGCAGCCAGAGGCCGGCGGCGGTGAAGAAGGCCAGCACCAGGAACAGGGCGGCGTGCACCGGGTTGCGCACGGTGATGACGCGCAACGCGGCAAACAGCAGGATCGCTGCCAGAAAATAGAAAACGAAGGTTTCGAAATTCATGGTTTTTGTCGTCTCACCACGGGGATCCGCAGATAGAGCGCGGCTCCCCATGGTTCAGGTCACCTGTATTTTGCATCGACCGCCCGGTCGGCTGCGATCATTTGTTCGTATTTGTCGCCGATCGCAAGCAGCATGGGCTTGGTCAGGTAGAGATCGCCCCGCTGCTCGCCGTGGTATTCGAAAATACGCGTCTCGACGATGGAATCCACCGGACAGGATTCCTCACAGAAGCCGCAAAAGATGCACTTGGTCAGGTCGATGTCGTAGCGGGTGGTGCGCCGCGTGCCGTCCGCCCGTTCCTCGGACTCGATGGTGATGGCCAGGGCGGGACAGACCGCCTCGCACAGCTTGCAGGCGATGCAGCGCTCCTCGCCGTTGGGATAGCGGCGCAGGGCATGCAAGCCGCGGAAGCGCGGGCTCAGGGGCGTCTTCTCGTCCGGATACTGGACGGTGATCTTGCGTGCGAAAAGATGCCGCCCCGTGAGCATCATACCCCGCAGCAATTCCAGCAGCAGGAAGCTTTGGAAGAAGTCCTTGAGGCGTTCGATCATCCTGCTTCCCTCAGTGGAAAAGGTGACCGTAGGGGGTCTGCATCGCCACGCCCATGACCACGATCCAGACCAGCGTCACGGGGATGAACACCTTCCAGCCCAGGCGCATGATCTGGTCATAGCGGTAGCGCGGGAAAGTGGCCCGGAACCACAGGAACAGCAGCAGCACGAACATGACCTTGAACACCAGCCAGTGGAAGCCGTCCGGAATCCAGCTCACCGGGGACAGCCAGCCACCCAGGAACATGATGCTGGTGAGGGTCGAGACCAGGATCATGTTGGCATACTCCGCCAGGAAAAACACGGCGAAGGCCATGCCCGAATATTCCACGTGGAAGCCTGCGACGATCTCGGACTCCCCTTCCGCCACGTCGAAGGGCGCGCGGTTGGTCTCCGCCACACCGGCGATGAGATAGACCAGGAAAAGCGGCGCCAGGGGGAGCCAGTACCAGTGCAGGATCCCGCCTTCCTGGGCCTTGACGACGTCCACCAGGTTCAGACTCTGGGCGGCCATCAGCACGCCCACCAGGGCAAAGCCCATGGCGATCTCATAGGAGACGATCTGGGCCGCCGAGCGCATGGCCCCCAGGAAAGCGTATTTGGAATTGGAGGCCCAGCCCGCCAGGATCACGCCATACACGCCCATGGAGGTGATGGCCATGACGTAGAGCAGACTCGCATCGATATTGGCCAGCACCAGCTCGGGCGAAAAGGGCACCACCGCCCAGGCTGCCAGCGCCGGACCTATGGCCAACACGGGTGCCAGCAGGAACAGGAACTTGTCCGCCCCCGCGGGAATGACGATTTCCTTGAACAGCAGCTTCAGGGCATCGGCAATGGGCTGCAGCCAGCCTTTGGGCCCCACCCGGTTGGGGCCGAGGCGCACCTGCATGTAGCCGATGATCTTGCGCTCGGCATAGGTGAGATAGGCCACGCACAGCAGCAAGGGCAGCACGATGGCGACGATGCCGAGCAGGGTCTTCACCAGGAGGAAGACCTGCGGGCCCCAGACGGGGCCGAACCAGCTCTGGAAGGACGCGGCGAAATCCATCACGCCCGCTCCACCGTGATGGGATCGAACATGCCGGCAAGCCCCAACGTCAGGGGATGGGCGGCGGCGACGTGCACGCAGTCTTCCGGCACACCGGGATCCGCCACCGCAGGAAGCGTGGCCTGACCCTGCCCCTGGCGCAGCACCACCATGTCCCCCGGCCCCAGGCCGAGCCGGTCCAGAAGCCGCGGGTTCAGGCGCGCCACGGGCGGACGCGCATCGCGCGTGGCCTGCAGGGCGGCGGCGCGCCGGGTCAGGGCGTCGAGCTGGTAGATGGGGACCTCGCCGATGCGGCACAGGCCCGCGCCCCGGGGGGTAGGATCCGCCAGGACCGGCACCGACAGCGCATTGTTTAGAGGCAGCGGCAGCGTGTCGTCCGGACCCAGCACTTCCCGCCGCACCGCTTCCGCGCTGTCCTGGTCGAAACCCGGCAAACCGAACAGATTGCCCAACACACGCAGCACCTTCCAGGCGGGGCGGGCCTCGCCCGGCGGCTTCACGGCGGCGGCGAAGCTTTGTACGCGGCCTTCCATGTTCACGTAGGTGCCGGCGGTCTCGGCAAAGGCCGCCACCGGCAGGATGACGTGGGCATAGTCCAGGGCCTGATCCCGGAACGGGGACAGGGCCACCACCAGCTCCGCCTGCTCCAGGGCCGTGCGCGCCGCCCGGGCATCATGGGCATCCAGCTCCGGCTCCGCGTGGAGCAGCAGATAGGCGCGCCGTGGCTCCTGCAGCATGGCGGCGGCGTGACGTCCGCCCGCGCGCGGCAGCGCCCCCGCGCAGTACGCACCGACGCTGTTGGCGGCTTCGGCCATGAACCCCCAGCGCGCGCCCGTGATGCGGGCCAGTTCCGCCGCAAGACTCGTCAGTTCCGCGGCGCGCGGATGATGCTGGGCGAGGTTGCCCAGCAGGATGCAGGGCCGATCCACTGCACACAGGGAATCCGCCACGGCCTGGGCTTCCATCCCCACCTCGACCCCGGCCAGCCTTTCGGCATAGCCGTCCGCCAGGGCCACACCCTTGCGCGTGGCGGCCGCCTTCAAAACCTGCGCCAGCGCCTGCACCAGGAGCCCGGGCGACACGATGAGCTTGTGCGCCACGGGACACAGCATGTCCACATCGAAGGGATTGATCACGTTGAGCCGCGCGCGGTGCTTGACCGCCTGCCGCACGCGGTGGGCGAGCAGCGGCTGCTCCTTGCGAATGTTGCTGCCCACGAGCAGGATGGCCTGGGCCGCCTGCACCTCCTCGATGGACTGGCCGAGCCAGGGCACGCCCAGCCGGCTCCCGTCGGCCCGGAAATCGCTCTGGCGCAGCCGGTGATCCACGTTGTCGCAGCCCAGACCGCGGACGAGTTTCTGCAGCAGATGGAGTTCCTCCAGCGTGCTGTTGGGAGCCGCGAGGGCCCCCAGCGCATCCGGTCCGTGCTGGGTGACGATGTCGCGCAGCCCGTTGGCCACGTATTCCAGCGCCGCCTGCCAGTC
>JBBFMG010000068.1:0-10704 GCA_037478575.1 Burkholderiales bacterium
CTGGGGATCCATGTCCGGCGGTACCGGCAGGTCGCGCGGCGGCTCCGGCGGGGTGGCCGACTGGCGCAGCTGATAGACATAGGCGAGCACCTGGGCCACCGCCGTGTACAGCCGCTGGGGCACCTCATCGCCCACGTCCGTGTGGCGGTACAGGGCGCGCGCCAGGGCAGGGGCCTCCACCACGGGCACGTGGTGTTCCCGCGCCAGCTCCACGATGCGGCTGGCGAGCAGGGCCGAGCCCTTGGCCACCACCTGGGGCGCGGCCATGCGTTTTTCCTCATAGCGCAGGGCCACGGCGAAATGGGTCGGGTTGGTGACCACCACCTGGGCCTTGGGCACTTCCGCCATCATGCGCCGGCGTGCCGCCTCCCGCTGCATGGCGCGAATGCGGCTCTTGATCTGGGGATCGCCTTCCGATTCCTTCACCTCCTGCCGCACTTCCTCCTTGGTCATGCGCAGGCTCTTGGCGTAATGCCAGAACTGGTAGGGCACGTCGGCGATCACCAGAAAGACGAAGGCGCCCACCACGATCAGCGCGGTGAAAGCGACCAGGGAACCCACGTGCCGGATGGCTACCGGCAGCGGCTCACCCGGCAGGGCGAAGAAACTGTCCATGGATTGCCAGATGACCCAGGCCGCCACGCCGCCGATGAGCAGGCTTTTGAGGACTGCCTTGGCCAGTTCCACCAGCGCGTTCACGGAAAACATCCGGCGCAGGCCGCCGACGGGATCGAGGCGGGAGAAATCGGGCATCAGAGGCTTGAGGGTAAAGTTCCAGCCGGACAGCAGGAGCGGTGCCAGCACGCTGGCCAGCAGCAGAGCCAGCAAAAGCGGCAGAAAGGCCAGAAGCACGTCCATGAACTGGGCGTAGAGACGCGCCAGCATGAGCCCGGGATCGAACACGCTGGCCCGGTCCAGGGTGAAGCCGGTTTCCATCAGGCGGGAGAGGGCCGCCATGAAATGGTTGCCCAGCAGCATGAGCACACCCAGAGCGGTGAGCAGTTCCAAAAAGGTGGAGAGCTCCCGGGAGCGGACGACCTGGCCCTCCTCCCGGGCACGCTGGATGCGTCTGCCGGTTGCGGCTTCCGTTCGTTCTAGATCGCTGTCTTCGGCCATCCCCGTCCCCCAACGGAGCTATAGTGTATCAGCTGGGGGAAAAACACAAGATATTGTGGTCGGGCCGGGGGTGGGCTCCGGACCGGGAGGGAGGCGGAAAAGGCGGGAAAAAAACCGGAAAAAGCCGAATGCGGACGGCAGCCCTATTCGGCTTCCTCCAGCCAGGTCATCTGGATGGCTTCCAGGATTTTCTCGTTGGAGGCATTGGGGTCGTCAGAAAACCCCGGCAGCTCCATCACCCAGCGGTGCAGATCGGTGAAGCGCACGTATTGCGGGTCCACGTCCGGGTGGGCCTCCGCCAGGGCGATGGCGATGTCACGCACGTCGGTCCATTTCATCAGTGGCCCTCCTTCACCATGTTGATGGAGTATTTGGGGATCTCGATCACGAGGTCCTGGTTCATGATGATGGCCTGACAGGACAGGCGCGAGGTGGGTTCCAGCCCCCAGGCCTTGTCCAGCAGATCCTCTTCCTGCTCCTCGGGCGGAATGAGGGATTCGTAGCCTTCGCGCACGATGACGTGGCAGGTGGTGCAGGCGCAGGATTTCTCGCAGGCGTGTTCGATCTCGATGCCGTTTTCCAAGAGCGTGTCGCAAATGGTCTTGCCCGGGATGGCATCGATGGCCGCGCCCTCGGGGCAGAGTTCCTCATGGGGGAGTACGATCAGTTGGGGCATGGCTTGTTCGGGATGAATGGTCCGGCTAACTCACGTCCGCCAGCTTCTGGCCCGCGAGCGCCTTGCGGATGAAGGCATCCATGCGCCGCGCCGCGAAGCCCTCGGTGGCCTTGTTGAGAGCGTCGATGGCGGCTTTGATGGCTCGGTGGTCGTCGCCGCCCAAGGTGGCACGCAACCGTTCCATGGCTGCCTCGATCTCGGCGCGTTCCCGGCCCTCCAGCAGGGCCTCCCCGTCCTCGGCCAGGGCCGATTGCACGGCCTCCAGCAGGCGCTGGCCTTCCACCTGCTGCTCGCGCAGCGCGCGCGCCAGCATATCATCCGAGGCGTGGTCGCGGGAAGCGGCCAGCATGCGCGTGATCTCCTCGTCGGTGAGCCCGTAGGAGGGCTTGACCGTGATGGCGGCTTCCACTCCCGAGGTCTGTTCCCGCGCCGAGACGGACAGCAGACCGTCCGCGTCCACCTGGAAGGTGAGGCGCACCCGGGCCGCGCCCGCCACCATGGGCGGGATGCCGCGCAGCTCGAAGCGGGCCAGGGACCGGCAATCGCTCACCAGCTCCCGTTCCCCCTGCACCACGTGGAAGCTCATGGCGGTCTGGCCATCCTTGAAAGTGGTGAAATCCTGGGCGCGGGCGATGGGAATGGGCGAGTTGCGCGGAATGATTTTCTCCACCAGCCCGCCCATGGTCTCGATGCCCAGGGACAGGGGAATCACGTCCAGGAGCAGCATGTCATCGGCCTTGTTGCCGGCCAGCACGTTGGCCTGGATGGCAGCACCCAGGGCGACCACCTTGTCCGGGTCCAGGTTGTTCAGGGGCTCCTGGCCGAAGAACTCGGCCACCGCCCGCTGCACCGGCGGCATGCGTGTGGCGCCACCCACCATCACCACGCCCTGTATGTCCTTGGGTGTGAGGCCGGCATCGCGCAGCGCCTTGCGCACCGGGATCAGGGTCTTCTGCACCAGGCTGCGGGTGAGCTCGGCGAAACGCTCGCTGGTCAAGACCAGATCCACCGTCTCGCCGGTGGAGAGCACGGCGGTGAAGCGCGTCTCCGGATGGAAGGTGAGCTCCTCCTTCACCTCCCGTGCCTTGGTCATGAGCAGGCGGTTGTCCTCGGCATTGAGCTGGGACAGGTTGGCCTGTTCCAGCACCCAGCAGTAGATGCGGCGGTCGAAATCGTCGCCCCCCAGGGCCGAATCCCCTGCTGTCGCGAGCACTTCGAACACGCCCTTTTGCAGGCGCAGGATGGAAATGTCGAAGGTGCCGCCGCCCAGGTCATAGACCGCATAGATGCCCTCCGAGGCATTGTCCAGGCCGTAGGCCACGGCCGCCGCGGTGGGTTCGTTGAGCAGCCGCAGCACGTTGAGTCCGGCCAGCCGCGCGGCGTCCTTGGTGGCCTGGCGCTGGGCATCGTCGAAATAGGCGGGCACGGTGATCACCGCGCCCACCAGCTCGCCCCCCAGGGCCTTCTCCGCACGCTGGCGCAGCACCTTGAGGATTTCCGCCGACACTTCCACCGGGCTTTTCACCCCGGCGACGGTGCGCAACTGCACCATGCCCGGCGCATCCACGAACTGGTAGGGCAGTTCGTGGAAGTGTTCGATGTCCTTCAGGCCCCGTCCCATGAAGCGTTTCACCGAGACGATGGTGTTGCGGGGGTCGAGGCATTGATGCAACTGCGCCTCGTAACCCACCTCGGTGCGGCCATCCGGCAGATAGCGCACCACCGAGGGCAGGAGGCTGCGCCCCTGCTCGTCGTTGATCACCACGGCCAGGCCGCTGCGCACCGTGGCCACCAGGGAATTGGTGGTGCCCAGGTCGATGCCCACCGCCAGCCGGTGCTGGTGGGGGGCGGTACTCATGCCGGGTTCGGCGATTTGTAGCAGTGCCATGGTTTTCCTGAATGGGTGGGGCTTGACGGACGCCGCTCGAGCGCGGCGGCGCCTCAACTTTCCAGTGCCTCGAGGGCGGTGTGGATCTCGTCCTTCAGTTTCTCGAAAAAGCGCAGCTTGCGCACGGTGGCGGCGGCACCGGCATAGTCGTGCTGCACGTCGATCTGCCGTGCCAGCTCGCTTTCCAGCTCGTGCATTTCCTTGCGCAGCTTGGCGGCCAGGTGATCGAGTTCGCCCACCTCGCCGGCCTCCCGCGCCTCGCCGATGGCTTCCCGCCATTCCATCTGCGCCATGAGGAAATCGGCCGGCATGGCGGTGTTGGTTTCCTCTTCCGTTTCCACGCCATGGAGCCGCAGCAGGTAACGGGCCCGCGCCACGGGATCCTTCAGCGTCCGGTAGGCCTCGTTGACGTGGGTGGCCCACTGCATGGAAAGCCTTTTCTCCGCATCCGAGGCATGGGCGAACCGGTCCGGATGCACCTGCGCCTGCAGGTCACGGAAGGCCTGATCCACCCGTCCCGGATCGATGCCGAAGGCGGGCTCCAGGCCGAACAGTTCGAAATGGTTGCGGGAGAAGTCGATCATCGGCTTTCAATGACAGCAGGCAACGAATCAGCAGGCGAAGGCCAGGGCCCGCGGGCTTGCGGCGGCAGCCTTCCACCAACGAAGGCTGAGCCGAGGCGGCAGGCCCTCACACGTTGAAGGATTCGCCGCAGCCGCAGGTGTCCTTGACGTTGGGGTTGTTGAACTTGAACCCCTCGTTCAGCCCCTCGCGCGCGTAGTCGAGCTCGGTGCCGTCCAGATAGACCAGGCTCTTGGGATCCACGAAGATCTTTACGCCATGGCTTTCGAAGGCCTGGTCTTCGGGCCGCTGCTCGTCGGCGAACTCGAGCACGTAGGCCAGACCCGAGCAGCCCGTGGTGCGCACGCCCAGGCGCAGCCCCAGCCCCTTACCGCGTTTGGCGAGGAAGTTCCTGACGTGGGTTGCCGCCTTTTCCGTCAACGTGATGGCCATGTCCTGCCTCTCCGGGACGTTCACTTGGCGGCTGCCGCTTCCGCCGGCGCTTCGCTGTCCAGGCCGTGCTTTTTCTTGTAGTCGGCCACGGCCGCCTTGATGGCGTCCTCCGCCAGGATGGAGCAGTGGATCTTCACCGGCGGCAGGGCGAGCTCCTCGGCGATCTGGGTGTTCTTGATCTGCAGCGCCTGATCCAGGGTCTTGCCTTTCACCCACTCGGTGACCAGGGAGCTGGAGGCGATGGCCGATCCGCAGCCATAGGTCTTGAACCGGGCATCCTCGATGATGCCGTCCTTGTTGACCTTGATCTGGAGCTTCATCACGTCGCCGCAGGCCGGCGCGCCGACCATGCCGGTGCCGACCGACTCGTCATCCTTGTTGAAGGACCCCACGTTGCGGGGATTTTCGTAGTGGTCGAGAACCTTGTCGCTGTATGCCATGACGTACTCCTTTCAACAGGGTCGGTGATAACACTCAGTGGGCGGCCCACTGAATGGAATTGAGATCGATGCCTTCCTTGTACATCTCCCACAGGGGCGAAAGCTCGCGCAGCTTGGCGATCTTGCGCTTGACCAGGTCGATGGTGTAGTCGATCTCTTCCTCGGTGGTGAAGCGCCCGATGGTGAACCGGATCGAGCTGTGCGCCAGTTCGTCGCTGCGTCCCAGGGACTTGAGCACGTAGGAGGGCTCCAGGCTCGCCGAGGTGCAGGCCGAACCGCTGGAGACGGCCACGTCCTTGATCGCCATGATCAGGGATTCGCCTTCCACGTAGGCGAAGCTCACGTTCAGGTTGTGGGGCACGCGCCGTTCCATGTCGCCGTTGACATAGACTTCCTCGATCTCGCTCAGGCCTTTCCACAGCTTGTCCCGCAGCATGCGGATGCGCTCGTTCTCGGTGGCCATCTCCGCCTGGGCGATGGCGAAGGCTTCGCCCATGCCCACGATCTGGTGGGTGGCCAGGGTGCCGGAACGCAGGCCGCGTTCGTGGCCGCCGCCGTGCATCTGCGCCTCCAGGCGCACCCGCGGCTTGCGCCGCACGTAGAGGGCGCCGATGCCCTTGGGACCATAGGTCTTGTGGGCCGAGAAGGACATCAGGTCCACCTTCAGCCGGCTGAGGTCGATGGGTACCTTGCCCGTGGCCTGGGCCGCATCCACGTGAAAGATCACGCCGCGCTCGCGGCAGATCTCGCCCAGTTTCTCGATGTCCTGGATCACCCCGATTTCGTTGTTCACGAACATCACCGAGGCGAGGATGGTGTCCGGGCGCAGGGCGGCCTGGAATTTTTCCAGGTCCAGCAGGCCGTTGGCTTCGGGGGCGAGGTAGGTCACCTCGAAGCCCTGACGCTCCAGCTCGCGGCAGGTGTCCAGCACCGCCTTGTGTTCCGTTTTCACGGTGACGATGTGCCGGCCCTTGCCCTTGTAGAAATGGGCCGCGCCCTTCAGGGCCAGGTTGTTGGACTCGGTGGCGCCGGAGGTCCAGATGATTTCCTTGGGATCGGCATTGACCAGGGCCGCCACCTGTTCACGGGCGTGCTCCACGGCCTTTTCCGCTTCCCAGCCGAAGGCATGGGAGCGCGAGGCCGGATTGCCGAATTTCTCCGTGAGGTAGGGAATCATCTTTTCCGCGACCCGCGGGTCCACCGGCGTGGTGGCCGAGTAGTCCAGATAAATCGGAAGTTTCAGCATCGGGATCGGTCCTTTCCTGCTCTGTCCATGCCCGCCGTCACCGGTTTCAGGCGACGGCCGCCTTGTTGTCGGAAGCCTCGCGTGCGTCACGCATCACCGCCACCTTGGCGGCCTGGGCCTGCTGGGCGGCCACCAGGTCGGCCAGGGTCACCGACTCGAGATAGTTGTAGATGTGGCGGTTCAGATTGGTCCACAGTTCGTGGGTCATGCAGCGTTCCCCTTCCAGGCAGTCGCCCAGCCCGCCGCACTGGGTGGCATCCACCGGCTCGTCCACGGCGCGGATGATATCCGCCACCGACACCGCCGAGGTGGCCTTGGCCAGCGTATAACCGCCACCCGGTCCGCGCACGCTGTCCACCAGGTTGTGGCGGCGCAGCTTGCCGAACAGCTGCTCCAGGTAGGAAAGGGAGATTTTCTGGCGCTCACTGATGCCGGCCAGGGTGACGGGACCATTCCCGTCGCGCAGGGCGAGATCCAGCATGGCAGTGACCGCAAAGCGTCCTTTGGTTGTGAGTCTCATGGCAAATTCCCCGGTTTGTCTGACATCAATGCCCCAATGGGGCGGCATCACGAAAGCCTGTCTGGGCACCGCCGCCCGCCGCTGGGGTGGGTGACGGTCGCTTCCAGAGTGTTCTTAAGCTACCGTTCCCGAGCATTTTAGTCAACTATTTTGTTCAAATAGTTCACGTCGAACCGGTCCTCCGGCAGCGCCGACGGGTCCAGGGAAACCCCCAGCTGCTGCAGGGCCTTGAGCATCGCCTCCATGCGCCGGTCGTTGGCGGCGATGTGGTCCAGGATGGCGTGGATCGCCTTCACCATCGGATCGTTCATGTCCTGACTGATGGCATAGGCGGAGAAGCCCATCTTTTCCGCCGTGGCCGCCCGCTGCCGCGCCTGCTCGCTGTCCAGGATGCGCGCCGGGATGCCCACCGCGGTCGCCCCCGCCGGCACGTCCTTCACGACCACCGCGTTGGAGCCGATCTTGGCGCCGTCGCCAATCTGGATCGGGCCCAGCACCTTGGCGCCGGCGCCGATGACCACGCCCTTGCCCAGGGTGGGGTGGCGCTTGCCTTTCTTCCACGTCGTGCCCCCCAGGGTGACGCCATGATAGAGCGTGCAGTCATCGCCGATTTCCGCCGTCTCCCCAATGACCACGCCCATGCCATGGTCGATGAACACCCGGCGGCCGATCACCGCCGCCGGGTGGATTTCCACCCCGGTGAGCCAGCGGCTGATGTGGGCCACGAAACGGGCCAGCCATTTCAGGCCCAGATTCCACAGACGGTGGGCGAGGCGGTGGATGAGCAGCGCGTGCACCCCCGGATAGGTGGTGAGAATTTCCCACGTGGAGCGCGCTGCGGGATCGCGCTCGAAAACGACGGCAATGTCTTCGCGCAGATGCTTGAACACGGCAGGGGCCAGGCCTTATCCAGAGGTGGAAGTCTATTATAGGGAAGTTGACTAAATCAGTCCACTTTCCCTTTGCCCTTTGGATGGGCCTGCTTGAGGATCCCCAACAGGATGGAGAGCTCCTCTTTTTGCAGCCCGCAGCGGTCGAACAGGCGGCGCAGGCGGGGCATGAGCCGCTTGGGATGGGCCGGATTCAGAAACCCAATGGCGATCAGGGTTTCCTCCAGGCGGCGGTAGAAATACGCCATCTCGGCAAGGCTCACCCGGGCCGGCGGAGCAGACAGGGGCGCCTCGCCCAGGCCCGTCAGGCGCAGCTCATAGGCCATGACCTGCACCGCGGCCGCGAGATTGAGCGAGGGATACGCTGGATCGGCCGGCAGGGTCACCAAGCGCTGGCAGCGGGACAGCTCGGCGTTGGACAGCCCGAAAGTCTCGTTGCCGAACACCAGGGCGACCGGCTGGCTGTGTGCCAGGGCCAAAAGCTCCGGGGCCGCCTGGCGTGCCTCCAGGGGCGGCTGGGCGAGTTCCCGCGTGCGTCTGGTGAGCCCGGCCGCCAGCACGCAGTCTTGCAGGGCCTCCTCCAGGGTCGCGTGGACCTCGGCCCTTTCCAGAATGTCGGTTGCTCCCGCGGCCAGGGCACTGGCTTCCGGATGGGGAAAACGCCGGGGCGCCACCAGTTTGAGACGGTTAAGACCCATGGTCTTCATGGCGCGCGCGGCGGCGCCGATGTTGCCGGGATGGCTGGGACGGCACAGCACCACGTGCACCCGGGCGAGGGCCGCGAGACGGGCCTCCCGGGCGAGTTCCTCTGGGGTGGGATTCAATTTACAATGCGCAGCTCGTTCTTTTCCGGGCCCGGCACGCGGCGCGGTCCAGGTGGGCCGCAGCATCCCGGGCGCACACAAGCCGAAGGTCTCCCATGCATCCCATGCTCAACATCGCGGTGAAGGCCGCGCGTCGTGCCGGCCACATCATCAACCGCGCCTCCCAGGACCTGGATCTGCTGACGGTGCGCAGCAAGAGTCACAACGAGTTCGTGAGCGAAGTGGATCACGCGGCGGAGGAGGCGATCGTGGAGACCCTGTTGTCCGCCTATCCGGATCACGCGATTCTAGCAGAGGAGCGCGGCGCCCAAGGCCGCTCGGATTACGTCTGGATCATCGATCCCCTGGATGGCACCACCAATTTCCTCCACGGCTTTCCCCAGTATGCCGTGTCCATTGCATTGAGCCACCGGGGCGTGCTCACCCAGGCGGTGGTCTATGATCCCACCCGCAACGAGCTCTTCACCGCCAGCCGCGGACGGGGCGCCTTCCTCAACGACCGGCGCATCCGGGTCAGCCGCCGCACCAAGCTGCAGGAAGCCCTGATCGGCACCGGCTTTCCTTTCCGGGAGCTGTCCTTTCTCGAACCCTATCTCAGGATTTTCGGCGAGCTTCTGCCCAAGACCGCGGGCCTGCGTCGCCCGGGCTCGGCGGCGCTGGATCTGGCCTACGTGGCGGCGGGGCGCTACGACGGCTTCTTCGAGGCCGGGCTCAAGCCCTGGGACATGGCCGCCGGCGCCCTGCTGATCCTGGAGGCCGGCGGCCTGATCGGTGATTTCCAGGGCGAAGACGGCTACCTGGAAAGCGGCAACGTGGTGGGCGGCAATCCCAAGGTGTTTGCCCAGTTGCTGCAGGTGATCCAGAGCCACACCCAGGCAGCGTGATGGCCCGCACCATGGACGGGACGCTGGCCCAACATACGCCCATGATGCAGCAGTATCTGCGCATCAAGGCGGAGTATCCGGACACGCTCCTGTTCTACCGCATGGGCGACTTCTATGAGCTGTTCTACGAGGACGCCGAGCGTGCCGCGCAGCTCCTGGACATCACCCTGACCACCCGGGGCATGTCCGCCGGCCAGCCCATCACCATGGCCGGGGTGCCCGTGCAATCGGTGGAACAGTATCTGGCCCGGCTGGTGAAGCTGGGACTGTCGGTGGCCATCTGTGAACAGGTGGGCGAGGTCACGGGCGCCAGGGGGCCCGTGGAGCGCAAGGTCACCCGGGTCGTGACACCGGGCACGCTCACCGATGCGGCGCTCCTCGACGACCGGCAGGAAGCCTACCTGATGGCCCTGGCGCCGGCGCCGGGACGCTGGGGGGTGGCCTGGCTGTCCCTGGCGGCGGGCCGCTTCTGGGTGGCGGAAGTGGCGCCCGGGGAGCTCGCTGCCCTGCTGGAGCGGGTGCGCCCCGCCGAGCTGCTGCTGCCGGAGACCCTGGCCGAGCCGCCGGCCACGCGCGCCGCATTGCGTCGCCTGCCGCCCTGGCAGTTCGATGCGGACGGCGGGCGGGCCCTGCTGTGCCAGCAGTTCGGCACGCGCGATCTGGCCGGCTTCGGTGCGGAGGGGCTGGAAGCCGCCATCGCCGCCGCCGGCGCGCTCATGGGTTACCTGCGCCAGACCCAGCTTGCGGCGCTGCCCCACATCACCAGCCTGCGTGTCGAGCAGCCGGCCAGCTACGTCCTGCTGGATCCGGCCACCCGCCGCAACCTGGAACTCACGGAGACTTTGCGCGGTGAGCGCGAGCCTACCCTGCTGTCGGTGCTGGATGCCACCTCGGGCGCCATGGGCGGGCGGCTGCTGCGCCACTGGCTGCATCATCCCCTGCGCGACCGGCTGGAGCTGCGCGCGCGCCTCGATGCGGTGGGGGCGCTGGTGGAAGCGGGACCGGAACCGATCCGGCAGCGCCTTGCGCGCATCGCCGACATCGAACGCATCGCCGGACGCATCGCCCTGCGTTCGGCGCGGCCGCGGGATCTCGCCGCCCTGCGCGACAGTCTTGCCGTGCTGCCGGACCTGGCGGCTGTGCTTAAGCGCTTCGACAGTCCGCGCCTCGTGCAGCTTGCCCGAGACAGCGCGCCGCGCGAGGCCG
>JBBFMG010000069.1:0-10574 GCA_037478575.1 Burkholderiales bacterium
GGTCCGGGCTGTCAACCGGCCGTGGCGCGTGCCGGAACCGGGAAGCATGCGTCTTCACGGCTTCAAGTTCTGCAGGACCGGCGAGACGAACCGCGACCACGACATCTGTGCCCGCACCAACACGGCCGTCCCTTTGTTCTGGAGTTTGCCGGGACTCAAGGCGCCGCGCCTGTCGTTGTGTCCGGGCTTTTGTCGGTCGGCGAATTATGAACAAAATTTCATGGCGGAGGGAGCCGTCTGTTCATCTTCCCCTCGCAACGTGGGCGCATGAAACGGTTGCGTGCCCGCCCGCCAGGCTTCGCAGCAACCCTGCGTGTCGCCCTGGGGCCGAAGGTCCTTGTGCCTTGGCGCGCCAAACCGGCGGGAGCCTCAAAGCCGATTTTTCTGCGAATTAGCCCGCCGCAGGCAGCGCCAGTGTGTATTGGTTTGCCAACACGAAGCGCGATGGAACAATGCGTTTCGTGCGGGTTCTCGTCGTGGAAGATGACCGGAAGACCGCGGCCTTCATCAGCAAGGCGCTCAAGGCGGAAGGGTTCGCCGTGGACGTGCTCCACAACGGCGACGAGGCGCTGGCGGCGATTTGCACGACGCCGTTCGATGCCGTGATCATGGACATCATGCTCGCGGGCCGCGATGGCTTGAGCGTGTTGCGTCAGGCGCGGGCGAAGGGCAACCGCACGCCGGTCCTGCTGCTCTCGGCGCGCGGCGAGGTCAACGAACGCGTCGAGGGCCTCAACGCGGGCGCGGACGATTACATGCCCAAGCCGTTCGCGCTCGAGGAACTCATCGCCCGCGTCCGCTCGCTGGTCCGGCGCGGCGGCGAAACCAAATCGCCCATTCTGCGCGTGGGCGACCTGACGCTGGACACCACAACGCGCACAGCGCAACGCGGCGGGAGGAAGATCGAGTTGACCGCGCGCGAATACCGGCTGCTGGAATTTCTCATGCGCTCGGCGGGCCAGGTCTGCAGCCGGATGATGATCATCGAGAAGGTGTGGGACTACGATTTTGATCCCGGCTCGAACATCGTGGACGTTTACGTGCGCAAGCTGCGCGACAAGATTGACACCGGTTTTGAAACGAAGCTGGTGCACAGTGTGCGCGGCGTCGGCTACGTGATGAAGGAGGGAACATGACCATCGCGCGCCGGATCGGCATCATTTACGCGTTCATTGCCGCGTCGTGCCTCGCGCTGGTGGCGTGGCTGGCCTACCACGAGTTCGTGGAAGAGCCGGCGGCGTTTGCGGCGATGGGCGCGCCGAACATCCACAAGGACACGCAGGCCGAACTGACCACCGTCTGCTTTCTGGCGCTGATTCCCGTCCTGCTGGGCTTGGGCTGGTGGTGGATGCGCCGCGCGTTCGCGCCCTTGAGCGAACTGTCCGCCGCCCTGGGTCGGAGCGACCCGCACGGTTTGCCCCAACCGCTGCCGCGCAGCCTGAAGGACAGTGAAGCCGACCAATTCGCTGCCGCGTTCAACGACATGACGGCGCGCCTGCACCGGTCCTTTCAGCAGATTCGCGAGTTCACGCTCCACGCCTCGCACGAGCTGAAAACGCCGCTCACGGTCATGCGCGTGCAATTGGAGACGCGCTTGCAGGACAAATCGCTCTCGCCGGACGAGGTCGAATGGCTCGAGTGCGAACTGGGCGAGGTGCTGCGCTTGAGCCACATCGTGGATTCGCTCGCCCTGCTGGCCAAGGGCGAGGCCGGCCAGATCAAGCTGGAGCGTCAACCGCTCCGGCTCGATGAACTGGTGCGCGAAAGTTTCGACGACGCGCGCATCCTGGCCGAACCGCACCAGGTGCGGGTGACGCTCGATGAATGCGAGGAAATCAGCCTCCCGGGCGACCGCCATCGGCTGCGGCAACTGCTCCTGAACCTCACGGACAACGCGATCAAATACAACCGCCCCGGCGGCACGGTGACGATGGCGTTGCGCCGTCGCAACGGCGCGGCGGAGATTGAAATCACGAACACCGGCGAGGGCATTCCGCCGGAACTGCAGCCGCGCGTGTTCGAGCGGTTCGTGCGGGGAGAGGAGGCGCGCCGCCGCGCCATTGAGGGCTGCGGCCTGGGGCTGACGATCTGCCGCTGGATCGTCCAGTCGCACGGCGGGACGATCCAGCTTTCCTCGGACGCAGGGAACAAAACAACGGCGCTCGTGCGCGTGCCCGTTGGGTGAGCGGGCGGCACCGCGGGCCGGCGTCGCGCCTGTCTCCGTTTCCCGTTGCAACGCGGCCCGCGACCGGCCGTTGGATGAACAAAAATTCATCCGCGATTCATCGGGCTGTCATCTCCAGGATTTACAGTGGCGGCATGAAAAACCGAAGATTCTCCAAATCCGTCTGGTTCAGCCTGCTCGCGACCGCCGCATGGCTCGCATTGCCGCGTTTGGGCGTAGCCCAGGGCTGGCTCACCCTGGCCAATCCGCATTGGAACATCACCCTCACCGACGCGGGCTACTCGGACTTCCTGCTCGACAACACGCCGGGCTTCGAGGGCCGCGAATATCTCTCCGGCGAATGGGGCGCGGCGGTCGGCTACCAGCTTTCCGGCGGCACGGTCGTCTCACCGCGGTGGCTCGAACCGAATTTCGTTTTCCCCGATTGGGTCACGGACTCCGACTTCGGCGTGAAATCGCCCATCACGCAAACCGGCTTGAACGCCGACAACCTGCCCATCGCCGAATCCGTGCTCACCAACAGTCACCTCGAAATCACCCTGCGCCACGAGATGCTCGACACCGTGGTCGGCACGCCGATGGGCCTCACGCCCGCGTCCGCCACGAACTCCGGCGCGTTCATCCAAAGCGATCGCTACGTGTTGAAACAGACCGCCACGATCAAGAACATCTCCGGCGCGGCCATCGCGAACGTGCAGTTCTTTCAACTCCTGCACGGCCTCAATTCGCAACGCGGCGTCTATGACGACCGCCTTCATGCCGGCCCGTTGAGCGCGTTTCGTTATGACGTGACGCAGGCCGGAGTGGACGCGGCCGCCGTGGGCGCGGGCAGTTTAAGCGCCGGGCTGGAGGACTACATCGGCTTTCACGCCAGCACGCCGCCGAGCGCCTACGAAATCGGGCATTACGGCATCGAGGGCAACGGCGTGGACGATCACGCCCTCGGCAAACCGTCCGACGGCGTGCATCTTTCCATCGAAGATAACTGGCTCACGCCGCCGTATGCCGCGCGGCAGGGCACGGACAATTTCGCGCCGCCGCGGCGCTGGGTCGCCGGCGCGCAGCGGTGGAATCTCGGCAGCCTCGCGCCGGGCCAGTCCGTGAGCCTCGACGTGTTGCTCACGCTGAAGACCGGCACGCGCGTCACGACCGGCCCGGGCAGTTCGGGCGGTTGCAATGGCGGTTCGAGCGTGCCCGGCGGGT
Source organism: Burkholderiales bacterium (assembly GCA_037478575.1). Taxonomy (GTDB): domain Bacteria; phylum Pseudomonadota; class Gammaproteobacteria; order Burkholderiales; family Thiobacteraceae; genus Thiobacter. The sequence continues at coordinate 3,389 of JBBFMG010000069.1, forward strand.
TCGATTACGAGTTCGAGGACGTCTCCAGCTCGGGCGATTGTTTCGGCGAATACTCGCAGGCCGACGAGTCCGAACTCGCCATTCACATCGCGGAATGCGAGTTCGCGCCGTTCACGTTTCTCACGCCGGGCGGTCCGGCGCAAATCTGGCAGATCGAGTTCAGCGGCACGTTTTCGGGTTCGGTGTATCTGACGTTCGGCTACGATCCGACGATTTTGCCCGCCGGCTTCGACGAGACCAGTCTCTGCCTCTACCAGTTCAACGGCGCGAGCTGGCAAAAGCTCGCCAGCACGGTCAATCCGGTCCTGCGCACCATCGCCGTGACGGTGGAGAACCTGTCGGTGTTCGCGCTGGGCGTGGATTCGGGCAGCGCGACCACGTTCAACGTCAACGTAAGCGTCTCGCCCGCGGGCAGCGGCACGATCACCGGAGGCAGAACTTACGCGGACGGTGCGAGCGCGACGCTCGTCGCCGCGCCGAACGCCGGCTACGTGTTTTCGAACTGGACCGAAAGCGCGGCGATGATCAGCGCCTCGCCGACACTCACGTTCATCGTGCGCAGCAATCGCACGCTGACGGCGAACTTCGCCGTGGTGGGCGCGGGTCGGATCATCACGACCGGCTCGATGCCGGCGGGCGGCGGTTCGACCAGCGGCGACGGCGAATACGCGCTGGGCGCGAGCGCCACGGTCACGGCCACGCCGAACGCGGGCTACATATTCTCGAAATGGCTGGAGAACGGCGCGGGCGTGAGCACGGCCGGCAGCTACACCTTCACCGTCAGCTCGAACCGCGCGCTCGTGGCGAAGTTCAAGCCGGTTTACGCCGTGGTCGTGAGCCCCGACCCGCCGGCCGGCGGCGATCCCGGCGAAGGCGGCGCCCACGGGCGAGGCGACCAAGAACAACCCCGCCGTCCGCACGAAAACCACGAAAGGCCGGCATGGCGAATCCGTCATGGAAATCGGCGTCGTGCTGCCCCAAAAACTGCTGGATTTCATGGCAGCGTATGACGGCCAGCCCATCACTGAAGCCCAGTGGGAAAAGTTCGCCGCGATTGTGGAGTGCGAGGTGAATGTGCTCAAGGCCATCGCCATCGTGGAATCGGGTGGGAAGTCGGCCTTCTGGGTCGTCAACGATCAGGCGGGCCACAAGGTCCATGCACCGAAGATCAACTTCGAGCGGCATACCTTCAGCGGACTGACGGGCGGGCAGTACGACCAGACCAACCCGGATATTTCGTGGCGAAAAGCCTACCTAAGCAGGAGCAAAGCCCCGGTGGGAAGTCCCAATGCCTCCCTCCATGACAAACGTGTGGATCCGGATGATCTGTACGACGAGCACCAGGCCTACATGCGCCTGGTGAAGGCATGGAAGTTGAATGAGGCGGCGGCCATCCAGTCCACTTCCTGGGGCAAGTTTCAGATCATGGGCAAAAACCATAAGCGCTGTAAGGTGGGGCTGGATGACTTCGTAGCCAAAATGTGCCGGAACGAAGCCGGGCAGGTGGAGCTGCTGGCCAACTTCATCCGGAACCAGAGGCCGTTGTGGGAAGCGGTGAAGGCAAAGGACTGGGCACGCATCGCCAAGTACTACAACGGCGATCAATACAAGAACTATGACTACGACACCAAACTCAAACAGGCCTATGAAAAACTCAATCGCAGTTCTGCTTAGCGCGGCATGCCTGCTGACCCCGCTACCCAGCCGGGCAGAGTTCATTATGGACAATCGTTTCAACGGCGCGCCCGCGGATATCGAGCGACTGACCCCGGAGGAGAGTGATTTGTTCACCAAGTCGTTCCTCGACAGATGGAACAAGATCCTGCTAAGGGAGATCACCCGGGACAACAATGGGCTCGAAGAGGATGGATTTGGTATTGCTACTCTTCATAGGGGCCATATCCGCTGGAATGGCCGGGACTACTATGCCTGGGCGGTGAGCTATTTGTCCGCAGAGCAGATCGCACGCTTTGTGGCAAGAAGAACAAACAAAAACCTTCCGCAAGCGGTCCCCGGTGGCGGCATTTGTGCCCTGTATGTATTCGACCGGGATCTGAACCGATTGGCGGCGCTCAGGATCGACCTGCCGGAGGCGGACCATCACACCTGGTGCAATGGGATTCATGGCATTGGTTCAGCCGGTGGGGGCATCGAGGGTGTGCTGGTGAGTTTGAGCTATTACCTCACCGACAAGCCGCCGGCCAAGCGGGTGGAGGACATTGGCAAGGGCTGGCGTTACATGTCGGTGTTGATTCGCTTCGAGGAGCGGGACGGGAAGCTGGTTTTGCGGCAGGACGACAGTTGTCTGGGCAATCCCAACCGGGTCAGCGAGATTCCGGTGGCGCGCAAGGTGCTGGCCCGCTGTGGGGCAGTGCCACGCTAGATGCCGTGGGTGACAGGGTAGGCATTTTTGACGGAGGAAGCTTGTGAGAAATCCATTCACCATCTTGCTTGGCCTGGTGTGTCTGCTGAGCCTTTCGCCCTGCCGGGCGGAGTTCATTGTGGACAATCGTTTCAACGGCTATCCCGTAGAGCTGTGGAGCCGTACCAATCATCCGTTCTTCGTGAAATGGACAAAGATACTCACACGCGAGATCGCCCAGGATAACGATGGGATGGAGCCCCCCAGCTGGCAGGGGCATGCTTTTCACATCCTCTGGAACGGCAAGCACTACTACGCCTGGAGCGCGAGCTATGCGGTGGCGGCCCAATACAGGGAATACCAGACGGCGCTGGAAGAGCGCCGCGACAGCCGTCGTCTTCCGGGAGGGAGCATCTGCACTCTTTATGTTTTCGATGAGCAGCTGAGCAAGGTGGCCTCCCTCACCATCGATCTGCCGGAGGAAAACCATGACACATGGTGTTACAAGATCTGGTGGCTCGATCCCGCCGGATCCGGCATTTCGGGTGCCCTGATGAGTTTGCGCTACTCGCTGGCGAGTCGGCCATCGGCCAAGGATCGGGATATGACCGTGTTGGTGCGCTTCGAGGAGCGTGACGGGAAACTGGTGTTGCGGCAGGACGACAGTTGTCTGGGCAACCCCAACGCATACAGCCGAACGTCCCTGGCGCAGAAGGCGCTGGCCCGCTGTATGGCGACAGGACAGCCGGCGCGCTGACCAAAGCGCGGCATCTGCAGTGACGAGGCGGTCTCTTGCCGGTCCGGGGCGGCGCTGTCTGGGGAAGCCGGTCGGGTGCAGGACGCCTGAAAAAGACCTCGGCACGTAATACCCGTGCATTGGCGCCCGTCCTCGATTCAGGCAGCTCGAGGGTGACATTGTCTGCCCTCCACAGACCGGCCCCGCTTTGCCGGCGTCACGAAGGGGCGGCCCAACATCCCTGTCCGTGCCACCGGGTCCAGCGGCCCACGCCTCAGCCCGGCCCGCTGCCGGAGGCTGATTGCGCGCGACTTCCTTCGGATTGGGCGGGGCGGGCCCGATCCGGTAAAATCGCGGGATCATGACCCAAGCCACCGCCGTGCCAGCGTCTGCGCCCGTCGAGGCCCGCGCCCGGGTCTATGGCGAGCCCCTGGTGGAGCTGCCGCCGGACCTCTACATCCCGCCCGACGCGCTGGAGGTGATCCTCGAAGCCTTCGAGGGCCCCCTTGATCTGCTGCTCTACCTGATCCGCAAGCACAACCTGGACATCCTGGACATTCCCATGGCCGAGTTGTGCCGCCAGTACATCGAGTATGTGGAGCGCATCCGGGCCAGACAGCTGGAGCTGGCGGCGGAGTATCTGGTCATGGCGGCCATGCTCACCGAGATCAAATCGCGCATGCTTTTGCCGCGGCCGCCGCGCGAGGAGGGCGAGGAGCCGGCCGAAGATCCGCGGGCGGAACTGGTGCGCCGGCTGCTGGAATACGAGCAGATGAAGTTTGCCGCGCGCCAGCTGGAGGAACTGCCCCAGGTGGGCCGGGATTTGCATCTGGTCCACGTTTACATGGAAAAGGTGGCAGTGGAGCGCCTGCCCCAGGTGAGCGTGGCCGATCTCGCCGCCGCCTGGGAGGCCATCGTCGCGCGTGCGCGGCGCAACGTGCACCACCGCATCACACGCGAGGAGCTGTCCGTTCGGGAGCACATGAGCCGGGTGCTGCGGGTGCTGTCTGTCGAGGGCTACAAGGAATTCAGCGAGCTGTTCGATCCCGCTGCCGGCGTGCCCGAACTGGTGGTGACTTTCCTGGCCATTCTGGAATTGGCGAAACAGCGCATGATCCAGATCACCCAGGCCGAAGTGTATGCCCCCATCTACGTCAAACTGGCCGAAGCCGATCCGGATGAACGAGAACCTGAATCTGAATGAAGTGAAACGGGTGCTGGAGGTGGCGCTCCTTACCAGTCACGAGCCCCTTTCGCTGCACCAGCTCGCCAAGCTGTTCGATGCGGAAATCGATCACGACAACCTGCGCAAGGTGCTGGACGAGATTCGCGCCGACTGGTCGGACAAGGGCGTGGAGCTGGTCCAGGTGGCCAGCGGCTGGCGTTTCCAGAGCAAACCCGAGTACCAGGTCTATCTCGACCGCCTGAGCCCCGAGAAGCCACCCAAGTATTCCCGCGCCGTGCTGGAGACGCTGGCCATCATTGCCTACCGCCAGCCGGTCACGCGGGGTGACATCGAGGCCATCCGCGGGGTGGCCGTTTCACCCCACATCCTGAAAACCCTGGAAGCCCGCGGCTGGATCGACCAGGTGGGGCACCGCGACGTGCCGGGCCGGCCCGCGCTCTATGCCACCACCAAGCAGTTCCTGGACGATCTCAACCTGCGCTCCCTGCAGGAACTGCCCTCGCTGGATCAGTTCGTGGTCAACGAACAGTTGCTCATGCCGGATCTGGTGCCGGGGGGTGCCGACGATACCCAGCCGGCCGCGCAGGAGGAACCTGCATCCACTACCGCAGCGGCGGACGGCGAGCCGGTGCGGCGCGAGAGTGTCGAGGGTGAGGAAGCCTTCCCGGCGCGGGAAGGCGAGACCATCGAAGCGGTGATCGAGGATCTGGGCGTCCGCGGCGCAGAGACGGCGGGCACCGATGTCTGAACGCCTGCAAAAGGTGTTGGCCGCGGCGGGCCTGGGCTCGCGGCGGGAAATGGAGGCGTGGATCCGCGCCGGGCGCGTGCAGGTCAACGGCAAGCCGGCGGTGCTCGGCCAGAGTGTGGGGCCGCGCGACCGCATCTTCGTGGACGGCAAGCCGGTGCGCCTGCAGCTCGAATCCCGGCGCGTGCCGCGCGTGCTCCTCTACAACAAGCCGGAAGGGGAAATCGTCAGCCGCGCCGATCCCCAGGGTCGTCCCAGCGTGTTCCGCAATCTGCCGTCCCTGCGCACCGCCAAGTGGCTCGCGGTGGGGCGGCTGGATTTCAACAGCAGCGGCCTGTTGCTGTTCACCACCTCGGGTGAGCTCGCCAACCGGCTGATGCATCCCCGCTACCAGGTGGAACGGGAATATGCCGTACGCGTCATGGGCCGGCTCACTCCCGAGCAGGCCCAGCGGTTGCGCGAGGGTGTGGACATCGACGGCACGCCGGCCCGCTTCGAGAGCATAGAAGACCGGGGCGGCGAAGGGGCCAACCACTGGTATCACGTGGTGCTCCGCGAGGGACGCAACCGCGAGGTGCGGCGCATGTTCGAGGCGGTGGGGCTCCTGGTTTCCCGTCTGATCCGCGTCCGCTATGGCAGCCTGCGTCTGCCGCCCCGTCTCAGGCGCGGCCGTTTCGTGGAACTTACGCGGGACGAGGTGTCCGCCCTGCTCGAGGAGGTCGGGCTGGCTGGCCCATCGCCCGGGGCACGGTCCAGGCGGCGCACGGTCCAGGTTTCCGCCAAGAAAACCCCTGGGCGCTGATCTTCGCGCAAGGCGGAAACATCCGCTATGCTTCCGGAATGGCGCCGGGTCTGGCGCGTGCTTTCATCGACTGTGTCGGAGGTCTTATGCGCCCATTGTCTGTTCTGATCGTCGTAACGAGCCTGATTGCCTGCTCGGCCGTCCATGCTGCCCAGGGCGTTCGCAAGGGGCAGCCGCCGCGTCTGGGATCGATTTCGGAAACGGTGGTGAAGATGCCCCTGGCCAAGGGCGTGTCGCTGGAAGATGCCGAACAGTCCCTCAAGCTGCGGGCCAATGCGCTCAACATAAAGCTGGTGGCCGAGCTGCCCCTGTCCAAGCAGGTGGAGGCGATCACCGGCAAGCCCTCGCGTCACGCGACCATCTTCCAGTTCTGCGACGCCATGACGGCGCGCCAGATGCTGGACTACAGCCTCGACTTCGCGGCCTATCTGCCCTGCCGCATCGCCCTGGTGGAAGACGAAAAGGGGCAGGGCTGGCTGGTGATGATGGATCTCAACATACTCATCAACGCCGCCAACCTCAAGCCGGAACTCAAGGCCAAGGCCATCGAGGTGCGCGACATGCTGGAGAGCATCATGCGCGCCGGCGCGAACGGTGAGCTTTGATGGCCTGAGGTTTGCGGAAATGGCTGACGGCGCCTCCCATCCCTCGGCCCCATGGGCTGCCGTCGGGATACGACCCCACGCATGTTCCCGCTCCCTGGTGGGGGAGGCGCAGGTAGGGGCAAGCCTTTACGTGTCGCATCCCGGACGATCATATACTACCGTCACGCCACGGCTACCTGCTCGCGCGCAGCGTTCTGGCTGAGCTTTTGGGCCTGCGCCGTGGCAGCAAGGCTGTCTGACACCGGGAGCCCCACGCATGATCACACGACTGCACAAGTGCGCCCGCACCACACCGCGCGTGCGCGCCGAAATCGCCGCCAGCAACGACCCCATCTCCACAATGGCGCAGCGCTTTTGCGTGTCGCCCGCGACGGTGCTCAAGTGGAAGCACCGCACCGACTTCGAGGACCGTCCCCACACGGCACATCGGCTTCAGACGACGCTCACGCCGGCGCAGGAGGCCATCGTCGTGGAGTTGCGCAAGACCTTGTTGCTCTCGCTCGATGACCTGTTGGCTGTGACGCGCGAGTTCATCAACCCCGATGTGTCGCGCTCGGGGCTTGATCGCTGCCTGCGCCGCCATGGCGTGAGCAACCTCAAAGCACTGCGGCCGCAAGCAGCCAAGCCTGCGCGCAGCCCGTTTGCGGCCTATGAGCCGGGCTTTGTGCACATCGATGTCAAGTACCTGCCCCCGATGGCCGATGAGAAGAAGCGCCGCTACCTGTTCGTGGCCATCGACCGTGCCACGCG
>JBBFMG010000070.1:0-10513 GCA_037478575.1 Burkholderiales bacterium
GCCGGCAGGCGCTCGCCGAGGGCGCGTTCCGCGGGTGTCGCGCTCTCCCGGAAATAAAAGCGGTCGCGGATGCCGGGAAAGGTTTGCACCGCGACCTGGCTGCCGCCGCGCTGCAATTCGGTCTTTAGGGTGTCCAGCGTCCAGTACCAGGGCGACAGCTCCCCCTGCAGGATGTGGATGGACAGCCGCGTCTGCCCGGTGATGGGGAGATAGGTCGGATCGTTGCCCGGCTCGGGCTGCCCCGTATAGAGATTGGGGTAGAGCAGGATGGCGCCGGCGATGGGCTTGTCCCGCCCTTCCCGCCGCTGCCACAGCCGCGCACCCTCCAGCGTGTATTTGGCGCCCCTGCCCGCGGTCACCAGCCACACCTCACTCTTGCCGGCAAAGGCCGCCCGGATCAGCTGATAGACATCCTCGGCGGGCAGGGTCTCCGCAGTGCTGGGCACCGCCGGCAGGAAACGCGCGCCGTAGAGGTCGGCCAGCCAGGTTTCAATGCCGTCCCGGGCCAGCCGTCGTGCCGCCTGGTGTTCCTGTGGCAGCACGCCATATTCCGAAGGCAGCCACACCAGGACGCGCGGACCCGGCGCCGGGTAGCGGGTGACGGGAATCTCGACTTCGCCCGCCGCCACCTGCAGCGACGTGGCCTCTCCCCCAGCCCATACAGCAGCAGCGAGCAGCAGGCCGCAGAGGGTGGCTAGGAGCCGCCTCATGTGCCCTGCCAGTGGCCCGAGCGTCCACCGGATTTCTCCAGCAGGCGAATCGCCTCCATGCGCATGCCCCGGTCCACTGCCTTGCACATGTCGTAGATGGTGAGCAGGGCCGCGGCCACGGCGGTGAGCGCCTCCATCTCCACCCCGGTGCGGCCCACGGTCTCGGCGGTGACGATGCAGTCGATGGCCGATTCCGCTTCCAGGACCTCGAAATCCACCGCCACGCGGGTCAGGGCGATGGGATGGCACAGGGGAATCCAGTCCGGGGTGCGTTTCGCGGCCTGGATGGCGGCGATGCGCGCCACGCCCAGCACGTCGCCCTTTTTGGCGCTGCCGGCGCGGATCATGGCCAGGGTTTCCGGCTGCATGCGGATGCGTCCGGCGGCACGCGCCACGCGCCTGGTCTCGGCCTTTTCCCCCACATCCACCATGTGGGCCTGGCCGGCTTCGTCGAAATGGGTGAACTCACTCACGGATCAAACCCTGAACCTATCGCGGGGAGGGCTATCATAGCACCATGACCCATCGCTTCCGCTGGTGCGCGCCGCTTCTGGCCGCGCTGCAATTCGTCTCGCCCGGGCACGCCGCCGACAATCTGCCGGATCTGGGCGAAGTCTCCCAATCTGTATTCTCCGCGCAGACCGAGCGCAAGGTGGGCGAGGCCATCATGCGCGAGGTGCGTCTGGACCGCGCCTATTACGACGACCCCGAGGTCACCGATTACCTCAACAGTCTCGGCTGGCGTCTGGCCGCTCACAGCGGCGCCGGCGGTCAGGATTTCGAGTTCTTCCTGATGCGCGACGACACCATCAACGCGTTCGCGCTGCCCGGGGGCTACATCGGGGTACACACGGGACTGCTGCTCGCGGCCCAGAACGAGTCCGAGCTCGCCGGCGTGCTGGCCCATGAGATCGCCCATGTCACCCAGCGCCACATCGCGCGCATGGTGGCCGCGGAAAGCCGCAACACCCTCACCACCCTGGCCGCGCTGGCGGTGGCCATTCTGGCCGCCCGCTCCAACAGCCAGGTGGCGAGCGCCGCCGTGGCCACCGCCCAGGCCGGCGCGATCCAAAGCCAGCTCGATTTCACCCGCGAGAACGAACGCGAGGCCGACCGCGTCGGCCTGCAAACCCTGCTTGCGGCGGGTTTCGATCCGCGCGGCATGGTGAGCTTTTTCGAGCGGCTGCAGAAGGCCAACCGCATCTACGACAACAACGCCCCCGGCTACCTGCGCACCCATCCCCTCACCACCGAACGCATCGCCGACATGGAAGCGCGGGTGGCGGAACTCCCCTACCGCCAGGTACCGGACAGTCCCGAATTCCAGTTCGCGCGCGCCAAGCTGCGGGCCGCGAAGGGCAATGCCCGTGAGGCCGTCACCTATTTCCGCGAAAGCCTGCGCGAGCACAAATATGCGAGCGAGGCCGCCACCCGCTACGGCCTGGCCCTGGCCCTGCTGCGCGACCGCCAGCCCGACGCCGCATGGGAGGAGCTGGGCCGCCTGCGCGCCCGCCTGCCCGCGCCCCATCCCTGGGTGGAGAGCCTCGCCGGCGAGATTCTTGCGGCCCAGGGACGCAGCGCCGCCCTGCTGGAACACTACCGGGAGGCCCTCGCGCGCTTTCCCTTCCACCGGGCGTTGATCTACGGGCAGGCCGACGCGCTGCTCAATGCCGGCCAGGCACGGGACGCTCTGAAGCTCGTGGAAAACCGCCTGCGGAGCACCCCTTCCGACGTTCGGCTCTACGAACTGCAGGCGCGCGGCTATGCCCAGCTGGGACAGTCCCTGGCCCAGCACCGGGCGCTGGCGGAAGCCCAAGTGCTGCGCGGCAACCTGCCTGCGGCCATCGAACAGCTCCAGATCGCGCTCAGGAGCGGGGAAGGGGATTTCTATCAGCTCTCCAGCGTGGAAGCGCGGCTCAGGGAACTGCGCGCCCTGGATGCCGAGACACGCAAGCGCTGATGCGGTCGGGCGCTAGTCTATAAGGACTACAAGGACCGGATTTTTCGGCAAAAAATCCGTTGCCAGGGTTGCTTCACGCGGAAAGGTTTGGTTATGCTATCCCAACCCGACGGATCGCCAGGGCAGGTGCGATGTGCCGCCGTTTCCCGGCCGATTGGGTCGAGCACCATCAAAAAACTCAGAGGTACAAAGGAGGATGTACATGCGAAAAGCCCCAGCCATGCTGCTGGCCGCCAGCATCGTCGGCGCCCTGTTGACGGTCCCGGCGCTGGCGCAGGAACAGAAAAAGGAAGAAACCGGCCAGGACATCGCCTTCAACAACCGCAAGGGCAACTGCCTGGCCTGTCATTCCATCCCCGGTGATCCCAAGGCCGTCACCATCGCCAACATCGGCCCGCCCCTCATTGCCATGAAGGCACGCTTCCCGGACAAGGCCAAGCTGCGCGCCCAGATCTGGGATGCAACGGCGGCGAATCCCTACACTTCCATGCCGCCCTTCGGCAAGCACAAAATCCTGAGCGAACAGGAGATCGACAAGGTCGTCGATTACGTTTACGGTCTGTAACCAAGAAGGAGTGATTACATGAATCTCGCACGCAGAACATTCATCAAGGGCGCGGGTGCCGCCGGCACGGTTGCCGTGGCCGTGGCCGCGGGCCTGCTCAAGCCCACCGAGGTGCTGGCCGCCGAATGGAACAAGGCCGCCTTCGAGGCCAAAGGCGTGCCCGATGCCCTCAAGGCCATGGGTGTGGCATCTCCCGCCGACAGCAAGGACATCCTCATCAAGGCGCCGGACATCGCCGAGAATGGCGCCGTGGTGCCCGTGGAAGTGACCAGCAAGATCGCCGGCACCGAGAGCATCGCCCTCCTGGTGGAGAAGAATGCGACCCCCTTGGCGGCGGATTTCAATCTCATGAACGGGGCCGAGGGTTACGTGAGCACCCGTATCAAGATGGGGCAGACCTCCAACGTGCGCGTGGTGGTCAAGGCCGGCGGCAAGCATTACGCTGCCGTCAAGGAAGTGAAGGTCACCATCGGCGGTTGCGGCGGCTGATACCCCCTGTCCCGACACCCCCAACAGATTACGAGGAAGACGAAAATGGCAGAACCGATGCGAATCCGTGCGACGATGGCCGGCGACGTGGCCGACATCAAGGTCCTCATGAACCACCCCATGGAAACCGGTCAGCGCAAGGACGCCAAGACCGGCCAGCTGGTCCCGGCCCATTTCATCCAGACCGTCAAGGCCGAACTGAATGGCAAGCCGGTGCTGGATGCCCAGTGGAGTGTGGCTATCTCCCGCAACCCCTTCCTGGGCTTCAAGGTCAAGGGCGCCAAGGCCGGTGACAAGGTCACGGTCAGCTGGACCGACAACAAGGGCGACAAGAATAGCGCCGAAGCTACGGTCGCGTGACATCCAGCGCGGTGCGGCGGCTTGCGGCCGCCGCACCCACCCGCAACGACGAGGAGGACACAATGAGAAAATGGCTCATGGCGATTTTGGGCGCCAGTCTCACCCTGGGCCTCGCGGCCACGGCACAGGCCAGCCCGGAGCAGGACCGCAAGGAAATCCTAGAGTATTTCAAGAACAAATTCCCCAACGTCAAGTTTGAGGACTACGTCCACGGGGCGTTCATTTATTCTCCGGATGCCTTCGCCCAGTATCAGGCCATCATGGAGTTCCCGCCCTTTGTCTCGGTCATCGAGCAGGGCAAAAAAATGTGGGAGACACCCTTCAAGAACGGCAAGACCTACGCCAGCTGTTTCCCCAATGGCGGGAAAAACGTCGCCGGCCTCTACCCCTATTTCGACGAGAAGCTGGGCAAGGTGGTCACCTTTGAGATGGCCATCAATGCCTGCCGCAAGGCGAATGGCGAGGACGAGCTTTCCTACAGCGACATGAAGACCATGGGAGTGCTGACCGCCTACGCGCGCACGCTCTCCGACGGCATGAAGATGCAGATCAAGGTCGAAGGTGAGAAGGCGCTCGAGGCCTACGAGCGCGGCAAGCAGCATTTCTTCCAGCGTCGCGGCCAGCTCAACTTCTCCTGCGCCACCTGCCACATCCAGAACGCGGGCAACATCCTGCGTACCGAGTACCTCTCCCCGGTGCTGGGACAGGCGACCCACTGGCCCGTGTTCCGCGGCGGCGACAACCTGGTCACGCTGCAAAACCGCTATGTCGGCTGCAACCGGCAGGTGCGTGCCGTGCCCTACAAGGAAGGCAGCGAAGAGTACAACAATCTGGAGTATTTCCACTCCTACATCAGCAACGGACTGCCGATGCAAGCATCGGTCTTCCGCAAATAACGAGCGCCGGCCCGGAACAAGGCTTGTGGGCAACCGCCGGCAAGCCTTGTTTTTTTGTGCCCGGCGCCATCATGGTGCACTAGTACCCCGCAGGGGCGGAAACAAGTCAAAACTTTGCAGGAGTAAACAAGATGTCGATGACGCGTCGTGAATTCATGCAGGTGCTGGCAGCGGGTGTGGCCGCGGGGCTGGCGATGGACAGCAAGCAGGTGCTGGCGGGCAATGTCCCGGCCAACTTCTACGAATTGCCCAAGTTTGGCAACGTCTGCCTGATGCACTTCACCGATTGCCACGCCCAGCTGCTGCCCATCTATTTCCGGGAGCCCGACGTGAACATCGGCATCGGCTCCGCCGCGGGCAAGGCGCCGCACCTGGTGGGCGAGCATTTCCTGAAGGCCTTTGGCATCAAGCCCGGTACCCCCGAAGCCCATGCCTTCACCTATCTGGATTTCGTGGCCGCCGCGCGCACTTACGGCAAGGTGGGCGGCTTCGCTCACCTCGCCACGCTGGTGAAGAACATCCGCGCCCAGCGTCCCGGCGCGCTGCTCATGGATTCCGGTGATACCTGGCAGGGCTCCGCCACCGCCCTGTGGACCAAGGGCCAGGACATGGTGGACGCCCAGAAGCTGCTCGGCGTGAACGTCATGGCACCCCACTGGGAGTTCACCCTGGGCGCCGAGCGGGTCAAGGAAATCGTGGAAAAGGACTTCAAGGGCAGCGTCGATTTCCTCGCCCAGAACGTGAAGACCGCCGACTTCGGGGACCAGGTATTCAAGCCCTACGTCATCAGGGAAGTGAACGGCATTCCGGTCGCCATCATCGGCCAGGCCTTCCCCTACACGCCCATCGCCAACCCGCGCCACTTCGTGCCGGACTGGACCTTCGGCATCCAGGAGGAAAGCCTGCAGAAATACGTGGACGAGGTGCGCGCCAAGGGCGTCCACGTGGTGGTCGTGCTCTCCCACAACGGCATGGACGTGGACCTCAAGATGGCCAGCCGTGTCACCGGCGTGGATGTCATCTTCGGCGGCCACACCCACGACGCCGTGCCCCAGGCCATTCCGGTCAAGAATGCCAAGGGCACGACCCTGGTCACCAATGCCGGCTCCAACGGCAAGTTCCTGGGCGTGATGGATCTCGACGTGCGCAATGGCCGCGTCCAGGGTTACAAATACCGGCTGCTGCCCGTATTCTCCAACCTCATCGAGCCGGATCGCGCCATGGCGGATTACATCAAGAAGGTGCGCGCCCCCTATGAAGCCAAACTCAACGAGAAACTGGCGGTCACCGAGGAACTGCTCTACCGCCGTGGCAACTTCAATGGCACCTTCGACCAGATCATCGTCGATGCCCTGATGGAGGTGAAAGGCGCGGACATCGCCTTCTCGCCGGGCTTCCGCTGGGGTACCACCCTGCTGCCGGGTGACACCATCACCATGGAGCGGGTGATGGACCAGACCGGCCTGACCTACCCCGCCACCACCCTCAACGAAATGACCGGCGCGCAGATCAAGGACATCATGGAAGACGTCTGCGACAACCTGTTCAACCCGGACCCCTACTACCAGCAGGGTGGCGACATGGTGCGGGTGGGCGGTCTGCAGTACACCGTGAATCCCAACGCCAAGATGGGCAGCCGCATCAGCAACATGCGGCTCAAGGGCAAACCCCTGGACCCCAACAAGAAATATCTCGTCGCGGGCTGGGCCTCCGTGCAGGAAGGCGTGACCGGCACCCCCATCTGGGACGTGGTGGCCGAGTACCTGCGCAGCGTCAAGGTCATCAAGAAGGTGAACCTGAACCGGCCCACCGTCGTCGGCCTCGGCAAGAACCCCGGTCTTGCCTGAACACCCGGCACAAACGCCATCTCAAAGGGGCTTCGGCCCCTTTTTTGTTTGGTGCGCCCGGGAGGGTGCACCCACGTGGGAAGGCGGTCGTCAACCATGACATATGCATGGCGGATCCCCACGGCCGTGTCGGCAGCCCCTTGCGATACGTCACCGGCAGTGCCACCATAGCCGGACGTTTCCAACCCCAGTATCCTGCGGAATGGTGGCAGCAGAGATGGGCCCGGCAAGATGCTCTTAACTCCCGCCAGCCAGTGTCGTGGTTTCCGCAGATTGGTGGCCTCCAAATTGGCAGGCGGCTGCTTCTACCACGGCACGATGCCGCAACTGGCAGCCGTACCGGGGATGCCGTGCACCAAATAAACCTGGCACCCCTGGCAGGTCACGTCGTGACAGTGTCTGCCGATGAGTTTCATTTGGCGCTGCCGCGCTGATCCAAATGCCGAAAGGCTTGGCCCGGCATCGATCCCCAGTGTCTATTTTTCGGTTCAGCCAGGTCCCGACGCATCAATGTTATGACTGGAGGCGACGGCTGTATGCCGGCTGATTTAGAGCCGTTGGGGGGTCAAAGACTTTGCAGAGACCGTTAACCGACTGGAATAGGCGCTCAGTCACATATCCGTCATGGACAACCGCATGAGCCAGCCGCTTTTTCGCAACCTGGCCTCGTGGCGTCCCGGTGCCTATGCGCGCGATGGACTGCGCGTCTTGGGCTGGCTTTTATTACGCGCCGTGGCGCAAGCCATTACGGTTTTATTGTTGGCGCGTTGGCTGGGCGCTGGCGATTATGGGGTATTCGTCGCCGCGTTAGCCATTGCCAGCTTTTTCACCCCGCTCGCGGGTTTGGGTTTGGGCGGGGTATTGCTCATTCGCGGCGCACGCACACCGGCGCACTTGCCCTTGCTGCAACGTCGGGCGGCGACAGCGTGGGCGGTCGCAAGCGTTTTGGTCTCGCCTCTCGCGCTGCTGGCGATAGCCACCAGCCTGCCCGCTGCCCAGCCGCTGTGGGCGCTTGCCTTACTTGCCCTGGCAGAGGTCGCCGCTGCCTCGTGGGTCGAGCTGTGCGCACGCAGCGCGCAGGCGCAGCACCAGGCGCACCGCTTCGGCGCCATCCAGGCCGGGCTGCCGCTCGCGCGGCTGGCCGCGCTGCTCGCCGTCCTGCCCTGGGCGGCGCCAACGCCCGCGGTTTGGATGGTCGCCTATGCCGCAGCGTCACTACTCTACGCCGTAGCCCTTGCTGCGGTAGCGCGCCGGCCCAGGCTGGCAGCACCGCCTGACGGTACTCTCCCGGCAACCGCTGCGCTGGTGCGAGAAGGGCTGCCGTTTGCCGGCGGTGCGGTGGCGATGCGACTGCAGGCCGAGTTCAACAAACCGGTGCTCGCCCACCTGAGCTACGCACAGGCCGGCGCTTTCGCGGTCGCCCAGCGGGTCATCGACATAGCCACGCTGCCGCTGGCAGCCTTGCAGGAAGCCCTTTGGCCACGTATCTACGCCACCGCCGCGCCCAATGCGCGTCTTGTGCGCACCGGCGCGTTGCTGCTGCTGCTGGCGCTGGCCGCGGGCCTGGCGCTCGCCCTGGCCGCGCCACTGTTGCCCGCGCTGCTGGGCACTGGTTATGCTGCCGCCGCGGATGCGCTGGTGCTGCTTGCGCTGCTGCCCGCGGTGCAGCTCGTGCGCAACCTCGGCAACGCCTCGCTGATCGCCAACGTCTCAAACGCCGCGCTGTACGTCGTCTACGCCGCAAGCGCCGCCGCCGGCGTGCTGCTGGCCCTGCTGCTCGTGCCGCGCTGGGGGCTGAATGGGGCGGTGGGGGCGATGTATGGCAGCGAGGGGGTGGCGATCCTGGCGCAGCTTGGAATGAGTGTGAGCCTAAGGGGGAGAAATGGACGATCCGTCGCTTGAGTTGTTCAAAGACTATGAGAAGCACTACGCGGCGGCCGGCGCGGGGCGTTGGCAGGTTGCACCTGACAAGGTACGTGCCTACTACCTCGACCGCCTGCCGCGCTGGCTGGACCGCATTCCGCGCGACGCGCGCATCCTCGACGCTGGCTGCGCGAATGGTTATCTGCTCAGTCTGTTTGCTGCCAACGGCTACGGCAACCTGTTGGGTGTCGAGCTGTCGGCGCAACTTGCCGATGCGGCACGCCGCAATCTGGGGCCGACAAGGTCATCAACGCCGATGTGCGCGACTTTCTGGCGCAAACTCCGGATGCGAGTTTTGACGTAATCCTGTTTCACCGCGTCCTGGAGCACATTCTGCGCGAGCACAGGGTGGCGCTGCTGCGCGAGTTTCACCGCGTACTCAAGCCTGGCGGCTATCTGAACATCAAAGTGCCCAATGCTGCGTTCCTCTTCGCAGGATGGCATTTGTTCGTCGATTTCACCCATGTCGTGCACTTCAACGAACGTTCCTTGCAGCAAGTGCTGGAGGCGGCGGGCTTTGACCGCGAGCAGGTCGAGTTCGTCCTGAAGCCGCCGCTGCTGTTCTGGTCGTGGCGGCACCCTGGGCGCATGATGCTGCGTGCGCTCAACCGGCTGCGCTGGCATCTGCATCGCGCGTTGCACCGGCTGCTGTGCGCGTTGGTCGATCTGCATCCTGCGCCGAGGATGTTCGAGTGGGGACTCGAGGTGCTGGTGCGGCGATGAAGACCCGTGTGCGCGCGGCGTTGGTCATCCGCCGCGTCAAGCGGCTGTTGGAATTTTTGGGCTATGCGTTGTTCGACTGGGCTGCGTTGCTTGGCCGGCCACCGCAGCGTGGCGCAGCGCGCGTCGCGTTGGTTCACGTCCAGTTGCTCGGCGACGGGTTTCTGTGGCTGCCCTACGCGCAAGCGTGGGTGCAGGCCACGACGCGTGAGGGGCAGCGTCCCATCATCGTCTGCGAGCGCGCGGTGCGGGATGTGTTCGCAGCGGCGCTGCCCGGGTGCGAGATTTTTGCCCTCGACAAGCAGGCTTTTTTGCGTAGCCCGCGCGCGCGCCTGCGCAGCCTGCGGGCGCTGCGCGCGCTGGGTGTTGGGCGCACGTTCCACTTCAGCGTGCCGCGCGACGGCAGCGTCCAGGATGGAGTGGTGCGCGCCTTGGGCGCGCCGGCCGTGGGGTTTGCCGCCGAGTATGCCGACCGCCCCGCGATCGATCGGTGGCTGAGCCGCACCTTGTATTCGCAACTGGTTCCCCCGGAGCCAAACGCCCACGTCCACGTGCAGCAACGCAAATTCATGCAAGCGCTCGGGTTGGACGATTCGCCGATTGCGCCGCTGCGCTGGCCGCAGCCGACTGCGCCGACGATGGATGCGCCCTACTGGATCCTGGCCCCCGGGGCCAGCCGCGCATTCAGACAATGGCCCGCCGAGCGCTTTGCCGCGGTCGCCGCGCACCTGGCCAGCGCCCGCCCGGACTGGCGCTGCGTCATTGTCGGCACCGCTGGCGAACGTCCGCTGGCGCAGGCGATCGCGCAGCGCCTCGGCGATGTGGCCATCAACCTCGCTGGCCAAACGGATGTAATGGCGCTCATCGGCTGGATCGCGCATGCCCGGCTGGTGCTCGGCAACGCCTCGGCGGCAGGGCATATCGCCGCCGCCATGGGTACGCCCGCGGTGGTGGTCGTCGGCGGCGGGCATTGGGGCCGCTGTTATCCCTACGACCCTGAGGCGTCGCCGGTGCGCCGCTTGCCGGTTGCCGTGGGCTACCCC
>JBBFMG010000071.1:0-10462 GCA_037478575.1 Burkholderiales bacterium
GCTGCTCGCGGGCTATGCCCTGGCGCTGGCGGGCTTCGCCCTGCTCGCCCGGGGCCGGCTGTCCGGCGGCCTGGCGCTGGGCCAGGGCATGGGAGTGGCCTTCCTGGCGAGCGGGCCCGTGCCCCTGGTGGTGCTGGGACTCACCGCGCTCCTCCTGCTTGCGTTTCCCCAGTGGCGCGGCCGGAGCTGGGGGCGGGGGCTCGCCCTGGCGCTCCTGAGCAGCCTGCCCTGGCTTGTGATCTGGCCGGCCCTGCTGGCCCGGCGCGCGCCGGAGCTGCTGGAGCGGTTCTGGCAGGAGAGCGCACACGGCCTGCTGCATGTCTCCCTGGACCCGTTCCTGCCCCAGCTCGCCTGGTACGGGGAACTGCTCACCTGGTTCGCCTGGCCGGCCCTGCCGCTGGCCGTCTGGACCTTGTGGGGTTACCGGCGCCGGCTGTTCACCGAGCCGCGCTACCAGCTGCCCCTGGTGTTCTTCGCAGTGCTCCTGCTCCTGCTGGCGGGCATGCCCCAGCGCAGTGATACCCTGGCCCTGCCGCTGCTGTTGCCGCTTGCCCTGCTGGCGGCGGCCGGCATCGACACCCTGCGCCGAGGCGCGGCCAATGCCCTGGGCTGGTTCGGCATCATGGGCTTTGGCGCCGCGGCGCTGTTTCTGTGGGTGGCCTGGTTTGCCATCATGACCGGCGTGCCGGCACGCTTCTCCACCCATCTGCTGGAACTCGCGCCCGGCTACGTGCCGCGCTTTGCCTGGCTGCCCTTCCTGGTGGCGGTGTGCCTCACCCTGTTCTGGGTGCTGCCCCTGCGCCGTTCCTTCCGTTCGGGCCGGCGGGCTGCAGTGAACTGGGCCGCCGGCATCACCCTGTTCTGGGGGCTGCTTGCCACCCTGTGGCTGCCCTGGCTGGATCACGGGCGCAGCTATGCCAGGCTGTTCGCCGATCTCAAGGCCCATGTGCCCGCCGGCTACACTTGCATCGCCGGCGCGGGCCTGAGCCCCGCCCACCGCGCCCTGCTGGATTACCACGCGGGACTGCGCACCCGCAGCGTGGAGGATTTCGAGGGCATCGAATGCGATCTGTTTCTGCTGCAGTGGAACCCGCGCACGCCGGAGACGCGACCGGGTCCCGGCTGGGTGACCCTCTGGGAAGGCAGCCGGCCTGGGGAGAAGCGGGAGCGCTTCCGTCTGCTGCGCTTCGAGCGGGAAAGCCATGGACAGGGCTGAGGCGCGTCTGATGCGGGCGTTCCATGGGGCCCTGGGGCTGTCCCTGGTGCTCAAGCTGGTGCTCGCGGCGGTGGCGCCCATGTCCGGGGACGAAGCCTATTTCCTGATCTGGGGTCAAACGCCCGCCCTGGGCTATTACGACCATCCACCCATGGTGGGCTGGCTGCTCGCCCTGATGTTGCAGTTCTCCGATGCGGAATGGGTGCTGCGTCTGCCAGCCGTGCTGGCTTCCCTGCTGGTGGGCTATGGCATTTACTGGTTGCTGCGCGAGGTGGACCGGGAGAAGGCCCTGCTGGCAGCCCTGCTCTATTTGCTCGCGCCCACGAGCCTGCTCAACGTCATCATCACCACCGATACCGGCCTCATCATCTGGAGTTTCCTGTCCGCCGCCCTGCTGTGGCGGGGCGAGCAGCAAGGCAGGACGGTGGATTACCTGTGGGCGGGGGTGTTCCTGGGGCTGGCCTGGCTGTCCAAATACTTCGCGGCACTGCTCACCCTGGCCTATCTGGTCCACTGGGCGCTGGGCCCGCGCGACGCCAGCCGCAACCGCCGCTTCCTGCTGCTGTTCGCGGCGGCGCTGCCTTTCCTTGCCCTCAACCTCTACTGGAACTACGGCCACTGCTGGGCGAACATCCTGTTCAACGTGTTCAACCGGCACGGGGATGCGGGGTTCACGCCGCAGCGGCCGCTCCTCTACCTGGCGCTGCTTCTCTACCTGCTCACGCCGCCCCTGATCATCGCCCTGTGGCGCGCCCGCAGCCGGCTCCCTGGGGCGGACAGCCGCTATTTCGCGCTGCTGTGGGGAGTACCCTATGCCGTGTTCGGACTGCTTTCCTTCGTGAAAGTGATCGGCCTGCACTGGCTGCTGTCCTTCCACGCCTTCTTCTTCCTGTCGGCCGCCCTGGTGCTGGAGGCCCGTGCCCTGCGCCGTGCCCTGAAGTTCATGCTGGCCTTCACCGGCCTGCATCTCCTGGCCATTCTGGTGTTCGCCCTGCTGCCCCTCAAGGCCTTCCAGGGCTGGAGCAAGTATGACGGCATGGTGTTCATGCTGCGCCCCCAGGCCATCCTGGCGGAACTCGCGCCCTACGAGGACCGCTATGCCTTCGCCACCGACGGCTATTCCGCTTCCGCCATCATCGCCTACCACGCCCGGCGTCCCTTTGCGGTGTTTGGCGAGGCCTCCAGCCACGCCCGCCATGACGACATCACCACCGACTTCCGTGCCCTGGACGGGCGGAACATCCTGGTCCTGCTCAAGAAGGAACCGGAATTCGACAAGTTCGGCCCCTACTTCCGGCGCGTGAGCTTCCAAAGCTTCGAGGTGGAGGGGGCGCGCTTCTACCTGGTGCTGGGCGAGGGCTTCGATTACCCGCGCTACCGGGAGCAGGTGCTGCGCCCGGTCAAGGAGCGGTACTACGCGGTGCCACGCTTCCTGCCCATGGGGGGCTGCTACTTCTGCGAGAAGTATTTCCCGGGGGAAGCCTGCCGGGGGCCGCAAAGGTGAACGCCATGCAGATGCCGCCCCTGCTGCGCCTGATGCGCCCGCGCCAGTGGGTGAAGAACCTGTTCGTGTTCACCGGCCTGCTGTTCTCCCATGCCTGGGACGATACCGCCCTGGTGCTGCGCGTGGTGGTGGCGGCGGTGGCCTTCAGCTTCATGGCGAGCGCCATCTACGTGATCAACGATCTCGCCGACCGCGAGGCGGACCGCCGCCATCCCGTGAAGCGGCACCGACCCCTGGCGAGCGGCGCGGTGGGCGTGCCCGCCGCCCTCCTGCTGGCGGCGTTGCTCATCGTGGTCGCGGCGGCGCTCGCAGCCTGGGTCTCCTCCAGCGTGCTGTGGCTCATTGCCGCCTATGCCGTGCTCAACCTCGCCTATTCCGCGGGGCTCAAGCAGGTGGTGATCCTGGACGTGTTCCTCATCGCCGCCGGTTTCATGCTACGCATCCTGGCGGGCACGCTGGGGGTGGACATCGCCCCTTCCCAGTGGCTTTTGCTCACCGGCCTGTTCCTCACCCTGTTCCTGGGTTTCGCCAAGCGGCGCGCGGAATGGACGGCCGCGGCCGGCAGCGGTGCGGCCCAGCGCAGGGTGCTCGCCCAGTACGGCCCGGAGTTGCTCGACCACATGCTGTCGGTGGCGGCGGCAGGCGTGGTGATGAGCTACAGTCTCTACACCATGAGCCCGGAGACCATCGCCCGCCATGGCACCGCCAGCCTCATCTACACCGTGCCCTTCGTGCTCTACGGCATTTTCCGCTACATCCACCTGCTGCACCATCGCCAGCGGGGTGAGGATCCGGCCTCGGATTTGCTGCTCGATCCGCACATGGTGGCGACCTTCCTCGCCTGGTTGACGACCACGGTCTGGCTCCTTGCCTGAGGGCCACAGGCCGCCATGCCCACCGAGGTGATGCTCCTGGTGTTGCTGGGGGCCCTGCTGCATGCGGCATGGAACGCCTCGATCCGGGCCGCGCCGGACAAGTTCGCGCAAATGATGGCGCTCACCCTGGGCAGCGCCGCCGTGGCCACGGTCGGGCTGCCTTTTCTGCCGCCGCCGGCAGCGGCGAGCTGGCCCTTCATCGCCGCTTCGGTGCTCACCCATTTCGTCTATTTCACCCTCCTCGCCCGTGCCTACCAGCACGGGGAACTGTCCCGATCCTATCCCTTGATGCGCGGCAGCGCGCCCCTGCTCACCGCCTTGGCAGCGGTGCTGGTCCTGCGCGAACCCCTGTCGCAGCCGGGCTGGCTCGCGCTGCTGCTCCTGAGCGGGGGGCTGCTGATGCTGGGCGCCGGGAGCCGCGCAGGGGCGGGCTTCGCACTGGCCAACGCGGGGGTGATCGCCGCCTATACCGTGATCGACGGCAGCGGCGTGCGGCTCGCGGGAACTGGGGTGGCGGGGGCCCTGAGCTACACGCTGTGGATGTTCCTGCTCAATGCCGTGCCGTTTCTCCTCTGGACGCTGCTTGTGCAGGAGAAGCGTCGCCACCTGCCCGCAGTGATGGCGGCATGGCGGGGCGGTCTGGTGGGCGGCGCGCTGGCGCTGGCCTCCTACGGCCTGGCGCTCTGGGCGATGACGCGCGCGCCCATCGCCCTGGTGGCGGCCCTGCGCGAGACGGCCGTGATTTTCGGCCTGGTGATCGGCGCCGTGATGCTCAAGGAGCGCTTCGGACCGGAACGCTGGCTGGCCACGCTGCTGGTCGCTGCCGGGGCGGCGACATTGCGGCTTGCCTGACTACATGGTCTTCCGGAGCAGTGGCAGCAGCTGCCTGAGGGAGCGCGTATTGAGCACGTCGCCGGCTTCCAGCCAGCCGCGGCGCGCCTGGCCGACGCCGAAGCGCAGGTGATCGAAATCGAGCAGGGTGTGGGCATCGGAATTGATGGCCACCAGCACGCCTTCCGCCTTCGCCAGCTGGCAGTGCAGATCCGTGAGGTCGAGGCGTTCCGGCTGGGCATTGAGCTCGAGATAGCAGCCCCGCTCCCGTGCGTGGCGGATGATGCGTTCCATGTCCACGTCCATGGGGGCGCGTCCACCGATCTCCCGGCCGCTGGGATGGGCCAGGATGGTGAAGTGGGGATGGTCCATGGCGCGCAGGATGCGCGCGGTCTGCCTGTCACGCGGCAGGTTGAAATGGCTGTGCACCGCGGCCACCACCAGATCCAGCTGGCCCAGCACGGCATCCGGCAGATCCAGCGAACCATCCTCGAGGATGTCCACCTCGACGCCCTTGAGCAGGCGGATGCCCTGCAGCTCCTCGTTGAGGCGGTCGATTTCCTCCATCTGGCGCGCGAGCCGTTTTTCATCCAGGCCGTGGGTGACGGCCAGCCGCGGCGAATGGTCGGTGATGGCGAGATACTGGAAGCCCCGGCGGCGTCCTTCCTCGGCGAGTTGGCGCAGGTCGTGCCGGCCATCCGAGGCCTTGCTGTGCACGTGCAGGTCCCCCCGCAGCTGCTTCAGTTCCACCAGCCGGGGCAGACGTCCGGCCCGGGCGGCCTCGATCTCGCCCCGGTCTTCCCGCAGTTCCGGCGGGATCCAGGGCAATCCGACCGCGGCGAACACCGATTCCTCGGTCTCGCCGGCGATGCGCGCATCTCCCCGGAACACGCCGTATTCGTTGATCTTGAGCCCCCGTTCCTGGCCCAGCTTGCGGATGGCGATGTTGTGGGGCTTGGAACCCGTGAAATAATGCAGCGCCGCGCCGAAGCTTGCCGCCGGCACCACCCGCACGTCCACCTGGATGCCGCTTCGGAGCACCACGCTGGAGCGCGTGTCGCCGTGGGACAACACGTCCGCGATCTCGTCGTAGGCCATGAGGTGGGCCATTACCGGCGGCCCCTGCTCCGCGGTGACCAGAATGTCCAGATCCCCCACCGTCTCCTTGCCGCGGCGGTAGCTGCCGGCGACGACGGCCTGCTCCACGCCGGGGGCCCGGCGCAGATGGGCGATCAGGGCTTCCGCGTACTGGGTGGCCACCGCGATGGAATAGCGGCGCTCCTGGGAGGCATGGGCGCGGATGGCTTCCAGGATGGCGCGCTCGGTCTTTTCCCCGAAGCCCGGCAGTTCGCGGATGCGGCCCGCCTCCGCGGCCCGGGCGAGCTCATCGAGGGTCTGCACCTGCAGACTGTCGTAGAGCATTTTCACCCGCTTGGGTCCCAGGCCCGGAATGTGCAGAAGCTGGGTGATGGTGGGCGGCAGCTGGCTGCGCAGTTCCTCGAGGAAGCGGCAGCGTCCGGTGGTGGCGATTTCCTCGATCTTGGCGGCGAGGTCGGCGCCGATGCCCGGCAGCTTGGGCAGTTTTTCGCCGTCGGCCAGAATGCCCGCCACCTCGCGGCTCAACTCGCCTATGGTGCGTGCGGCGTTGCGGTAGGCACGCACGCGGAAAGGGTTGGCGTCCTGGATTTCCAGGAGATCGGCGATTTCCTCGAAGATGGCGGCGATGTCGGCGTTGTGGATGGGCATGTCCGCAGTGTAGCAGCCCTGGTTCCGGGTACGGGGGCTGGCTACGTTCGGCGTGGCGCCCGGGCCTTCAGGAAGCGCGCCGATGGGCCGATAATCGAGCTGCAGAGTCTTCCTGGAGTGCAGCATGGAAATCTCTTCCTCCATCGTCGGCGGTGCGGTCACTCAGCCCATGGATCAGGTGCGCCAGGTGCTGGTGCTCAAAAAGGCCCTGGAGGCCGAGGCCAGTGCGGCGCTGGCCCTGATCAAGGCCGTGCCTGCGCCGCAGCCGGTGGCATCCAGCAATCCGCCCCATCTGGGCCAAACAATCGACACCCGGGCCTGAGCCCACGGCGCTTCGGCTAAAATGGCGGCTTCCCGAAAGGAAGCCCCATGCCCGTCAATTTCACACCCACGCCTCCCCATGAGCTCGCGCCGGTCGCCGGGGTGCGCCTCGGCGTCGCCGCCGCCGGCATCAAGAAACCGGGACGGCCCGATCTCACCGTGATCGCCCTCGACACGGGCAGCCGGGTCGCCGGCGTGTTCACCCAGAACCGCTTTTGCGCCGCGCCCGTGACCGTGTGCCGGGAGCGGCTCGCCCAGGGCCAGGCCATCCGTGCTCTGGTCATCAACACCGGCAATGCCAATGCCGGGACCGGCAGCCAGGGGCTGGCCGATGCCCGCCGCACCTGCGCGGAAGTGGCGCGCCTCTTGGGCTGCGACGAGGCGGCGGTCCTGCCCTTTTCCACCGGCGTAATCCTGGAGCCCCTGCCCATGGACCGGCTGCTGGCGGGGCTGCCCGCGGCGGTGGCGGATCTTGCCCCGGATCGCTGGGGCGCGGCCGCCCAGGCCATCATGACCACCGACATCGTACCCAAGGCCCGCTCCATCCGCCTCACCATCGATGGCCGCCCCATCACCATAACGGGGATGGCCAAGGGCTCCGGCATGATCCATCCCAACATGGCCACCATGCTCGGTTTCATTGCCACCGATGCAGCCATCGGCCAGGCCGCCCTGGAGGCGCTCGTCCGGCATGCGGCGGACGAATCCTTCAACTGCATCACGGTGGATGGCGACACCTCCACCAACGATTCCTTCGTCCTCATGGCCAGCGGTCGCGCCGGCAATCCGGAAATCACGGACCCGGACGGGCCGGCCTATGCGGCGCTGCGTGAGGCGGTGACGGAGCTGGCGCGCTGGCTGGCCCAGGCCATCGTGCGCGACGGCGAGGGCGCGACCAAGTTCATGACCATCCAGGTGAATGGGGGCAGGAGCCGGGGCGAATGCCGCCAGGTGGCCTACGCCATCGCCCGCTCGCCGCTGGTGAAGACCGCCTTTTTCGCCTCCGACCCCAATCTGGGACGCATCCTCGCCGCCATCGGCTATGCCGGCATCGAGGATCTGGACGTGAACCGGCTGCGTCTCTACCTGGGGGATGTGCTGGTGGCGGAACAGGGCGGGCGCGCCCCGGGCTATCGCGAGGAACAGGGCGCGGCGGTGATGAAGGCACCGGAGATCCTGGTGCGGGTGGAGCTCGAGCGCGGTCCTGCCTCGGCCACCGTGTGGACCTGCGATTTCTCCTACGACTACGTGAAAATCAACGCGGAGTACCGCAGCTGATGGAGGAGCTCGCGCGTCTGCTCACCCGCGCCGAGACCCTGCTCGACCGGCTGGAGGCCGTGCTCCCCGCCGCGCCGCGGCCGCCCGCGTGGGAAAGCGCCATCGCCTTCCGCTGGCGCGCCTCCGCCGGCGGGGGACGGCTCGAACCGGTGGCCCATCCCCATCGCATCCGGCTCGCCGATCTCAAGGGCATCGACGAGCAGAAGAAGATCATCGACCGCAACACCCGCCAGTTCGTGGAGGGCCGGCCCGCCAACAACGTGCTGCTCACAGGCGCCCGCGGCACCGGCAAGAGTTCCCTGGTCAAGGCGGTGTTGCACCAGTATGCCAAGCGCGGCCTGCGCCTGATCGAGATCGACAAAGCCCATCTCAACGACCTGCCGGACATCGTGGACCTGATCTACGACCGTCCCGAGCGTTTCATCCTGTTTTGCGACGATCTCGCCTTTGCCGCGGACGAACCCGGCTATCAGGCCCTCAAGGCCCTGCTCGACGGTTCCATTGCCTCCAGCAGCGACAACATGCTGGTCTATGCCACGTCCAACCGACGCCACCTGATGCCGGAATATCTGGAGGAGAACGCGCTCACGCGCCACGTCAACAGTGAGGTGCATCCGGCCGAGGCAGTGGAGGAGAAGGTGTCCCTGTCCGAGCGCTTCGGCATCTGGCTGTCCTTCTATCCCTTCGACCAGGAGGAATACCTGCGCATCGTCGAGCACTGGGTGGGCGTGCTGGGCACGCTGCCCGCAGACCGGGCCGCGCTGCACCGGGCCGCCCTCAACTGGGCGCTGGGGCGGGGTTCGCGCAGCGGCCGGGTGGCCTGGCAGTTCGCCCGCGACTGGGTGGGACGGCAGGGGACGTGAACATCGTGCCCGTGGCCGCCGGCGTGCTGCTGGCAGCGGATGGCCGCTTTCTCCTCGCCCG
The DNA here is from genome assembly GCA_037478575.1 of Burkholderiales bacterium. Classification (GTDB taxonomy): domain Bacteria; phylum Pseudomonadota; class Gammaproteobacteria; order Burkholderiales; family Thiobacteraceae; genus Thiobacter. Next base: position 8,696 of record JBBFMG010000071.1, read on the forward strand.
GCGCCCGCCCGGACGGGCCTATGCCGGCTGGTGGGAATTCCCGGGCGGCAAGATCGAGGCGGGGGAGCGGCCCGAACAGGCGCTGGCGCGGGAACTCGCGGAGGAACTGGGTATTCGCGTGGAAAAGGCCTATCCCTGGCTCACCCGTGTCTTCGCCTACAGCCATGCCACCGTGCGCCTGCATTTCCACCGCGTCACCGCCTGGCTGGGCGAGCCCACACCGCGCGAGGGCCAGGCGCTCGCCTGGGCGCGGGCCGAAGATCCCGGTGTGACGCCCCTCTTGCCCGCCAACGGGCCCATCCTGCGTGCCTTGGCTCTGCCGCCCGTGATGGGGGTGAGCAACGTGGCGGAGCTGGGAATGGGGGATTTTCTGGCCCGGCTCGAGGCAGCCCTGCATTCTGGTCTGCGCCTCATCCAGCTGCGGGAGAAGCATCTCACCCCGGCGCAGTTCGCCCTGCTGGTTCGGGAGGCCGTGGCAGTGGCTCACCGTCACGGTGCCCGGGTGATGGTCAACGGGGAGCCGGCCATGGCGGAAAAACTCGGAGCCGATGGCGTGCACCTCACCAGCCGGCGGCTCATGGCGTCCAGGGAACGCCCGGCGCTGGCCTGGTGTGGCGCGTCCTGCCACAGCCGGGAGGAGCTGGATCACGCGGCACGGCTGGGACTGGACTACGTGGTGCTGGGGCCGGTGTTGCCCACCCTCAGCCACCCGGGTGCCGCCACCCTTGGCTGGGAGGGGTTTGCCGGGCTCGTGCGCGACTATCCTCTGCCGGTGTATGCCATCGGCGGCATGCGTCCCGAGGAGCTGGAGACTGCCTGGGCCCATGGGGCCCACGGCATTGCCATGATGCGGCGGGTATGGTGAGGGCGGCGTGGCTGGCCCTGCTGCTGGGGCTTGCCGCCTGCAATAAGCCGCAGGCGCCCGCCATGCCCTGCGCCGATCTGCAACAGGGCTGCACCGGCGCGGGGGTGAGGGTCAACACGGATGCCCCACCCTCGGCCCTCACCCCTTTCACCCTCACGGTGGTCGCGCCCGGGGCGCGCGAGGTGGTGGCCGAGTTCGTGATGGTGGGCATGGACATGGGTCTGAACCGTTATCGCCTGCAGTCCGCCGGCGGGGGCCGCTTCACTGCCCGGGTGACCCTGCCCGTGTGCGTGAGCGGGCGGCGCGACTGGGTGCTGTGGCTCAGCGTGGACGGCAAACGGGTGGGCTTCGCCTTCCAGACCCGTTAGCAGCCCAGGCGGTGGGAGCGTTGTCAGTCCTGTTCGTCCGATGGCGGCCCGGCGGGCGTTTCCGGCAGCCCGGGTCCGGGAATGCGGTAGTTCTCGTTCGCCCACTGGCCCAGATCGATGAGCTTGCAACGTTCGCTGCAGAAGGGCCGGAAGGGATTGCTGGCGTCAAACGGCGTGGGCTTGCCGCACACCGGGCAGTTGACCAGGCGGGGTGTCGTCACAGGGAGCAGAGCGTGAGTTCGAAGGGCACGTCCACGTCGCAGGCCTTGGGCCGCTCGGTGCCGCCCAGGGCCGTGAAGCGGATGTTGATGGCGTACTTGTTGGCGCTGATTTCCGGAAAGCAGGGCAGGTCGGCAAGCAGGGTCACGCGCAACATCTGCGCCACGCGGCCCGAGAGCATCTGCTGATAGGCACCCTGCACCGCGATCTTCTGCACCGGCTCGCCGCTGTCCAGCGGCACGCTGAGCGTTTCTACCAGGGGATGGCTGTAGTCGGGGATGCGATCGAGGGGGTTGCCGTCGTCGTTGGTAGAAG
>JBBFMG010000072.1:0-10363 GCA_037478575.1 Burkholderiales bacterium
GGGCCTGTCCCGCGGCCGGCACACTTTGCGCATGGAACTCCAAAGCGATGCCTGGCTCATGGGCAGCGAGCGCGAGCTGGAAAGCGCCTTCGGCAACCTGCTCAGCAACGCGGTGCGTTACACCCCGGCAGGCGGTGAGGTGATCCTGCGCTGGGAAATCACGCCGGAGGGCGCGCGCTTCTCGGTGCAGGATTCGGGCATCGGCATCGAGCCCCAGCACATCCCGCGCCTCACGGAACGTTTCTACCGGGTGGACCGCAGCCGTTCCCGGGAAACCGGCGGCACCGGCCTGGGGCTGTCCATCGTCAAGCACGTGCTCACCCGCCACCAGGGACGCCTGGAGATTCAAAGCGAGGTGGGCAAGGGCAGTACGTTCTCGGCCTGCTTTCCGGCGAGCCGCGTGATTGCGCGCAAGGACCTCCCGGCGGCCCTCAGCCCACGCTGAAGGTCACGCGGTCGAAGTCCGAGCCGCGACCCATGAGGCCGGTGAGCTTGACCGTGAGGCGGTCCTCGAACAGCAGTTCCAGGGAGCGGTTCTGGCTGTACCAGCCACTGGGCAGCACCAGCGTGGGCGGCACCTTGAGCGCAGGAATCTCGGGCAACAGCAGGGCGGGCTGATACTTGGCCGGCAGCGCGGCGATGAGCACCGGCGGGCGCACACCCACCGCCACCGGAATGCCGGGGAAGCTGTGCACACCCATCTGCAGGGTGCCGTCCGGACGGTAACGCAGCCAGCGCACCTCGCCCAGCACGAAGCTGCGTGCATCGGGGGGACGCACCGCCACCAGCTGGTTCTGGTGGATGCGGGCGGCGTGCAGGCCTTCCGCCGCGAGCCGGAACCCCAGGGCGGATTCATCGACGATGGTCCAGGTCTCCAGCGCATAACCCTTCTGGGAAGCCTGGAGCCTGGCGCTGTGGCTGGAGACATGACCGAACACCTGCAGGTCCTGCATGGCCTGCCAGGAGAGCTCAGGCGCCTCGCCCGGCTGGCGCAGGGGTTTCTCGCCGTTGCAGTAAAAGTGGATGGCGGGCACCGTGAAGGTGACCTGGGCCTTGGCCTGACCGGCGCGCCGCTCGTAGGCGCGGATGGGCAGGGGTTCGCACCACTGCTGGTAGAGCTGGGCCAGGAAGGCTTCGCAGGCGGGTTGCACACAGTCCTCCCCCACGTCCAGCTCGGAGGGGCTGCCTCCCTTGCGCAGGTGACGGATGCGCTTGAGCAGGGTCACCGCGAGCTGGTTGGTGTCGAGATAGCGGCCAGTGTCCGGCAGGCCCGCATCCTGCAGCATGGACGGCCCTTCGGCACGGGCGAGATCCACGGTCACCGGCGCCAGCCTGAGTTCGGGAAAGAGGGGCGCAGGCTTTTCCTTCACCACCGGCACCCGCGCCGCCCACTTGGACAGCCAGCGGTTCACCTGGGCGAGCTGGCGCGCCGTGAGATGGTAGGGATCCGCCAGAGCGATGAGCAGTGCCGCCACATAAGCCGCCTCCACCGAGGAGATGTCCATCATCGGATTGAGGCCGTCCTTCACGGCCTGGCGTGCCACACCCTCCTTTTCGGCGAGGGCATAGGTCTGGTGCAGCTCACGCCACAGCCGTTCCGGTACCGGCTGATAGGCGTAGTGATGTTCCAGGATGTGGCAGCCCAGGGCATGCACCAGCCGCTGGCAAACGAAGCCCAGATAGGCCTGCAGTTCCGGCTCGCCGGCCTCCAGGCTTTCCAGGCAAAGCTGGTAGCCCCTGGCCAGTCCCTGCCAGAGGGAGAGCACCTTGCGCCACAGGGAGAGTTCCGTGTTGTCGAAGGGCAGGGGCTTGCCGGCATATTTGCGCCCCTGCTCGCCCTGCAGGTAGAGAATGGGTTCCCGCAGGGCCTCCATCACCTTCAGCCGCTCCACCCCGCTCATGGCGTAGTGGTTCACCAGCTCCACCTGCACCAGGATTTCCGCATGGGCGGCGGGCACGTTGGTCAGGGGCAGGCCCTGCAGCCACTGGCGACAGGTTTGCGCATCCGAGATGTGGGGGCGGGTGCCCTGCATGGTGCCGGCGCTGGCTGGAGGAATCATGGGATCGGCGGACCCGATGTCATGACGCTATCCTAGGAACTTTGCAGGGCGTCTTCAAGAGCCTGGCGCAGGCGCCCGATCTCAGGCGGTGGACGGGGACGGGCCGGCCGTACCGGCGGTGCCCACACCGGCGCCGGGAAATGGGGGTCGTCGAGGAAGCGCGGGATCACGTGCCAGTGCAGATGGGGCACCTGGTTGCCCAGGCTGGCCAGGTTGATCTTGTCCGGCTGCATCAGGCCGCGCAGGGCCTGCTCCAGGGCGAACACCACGTCCATGAGATGGCGGCGCTCGTCGCGCGCGAGATCGCTCATCTCCTTCACGTGGGCCTGCCAGATGACGCGGCAGAAGCCGGGATAGCCCGCCTCCTCCGCCAGCACCACGCGCAGCCGGGCATCCTGCCACACCACCTCGCCGCCCGCACCGGTGCAGAAGGGACAGCTCACAGGAGCACCCGTTCGATGCCGCCCTGGCTTGCGCGGGCGATGTAGTCCTGCAGCCAGTTCTCGCCCAGGACATGGCGGGCGAGTTCCACCACGATGTAGTCCGCTTCCAGTCCCGTGTCGTCCTGATAGCGTGCCAGCCCCTGCAGGCAGGAGGGGCAGGCGGTGAGCACCTTCACGGGTGCACCAGGCTGCTCGCGCCGGACGGCGTCGCGGCCCAGGATGAGCTCCTCCTGCTTGCGGAAGCGCACCTGGGTGGCGATGTCCGGCCGGGTCACCGCCAGCGTGCCGGATTCGCCGCAGCAGCGGTCCGACGGGCGCACGTCGGCCGAAAGCAGGCTTTGCGCCACCTTGAGGGGGGCGTGAGTCTTCATGGGCGTGTGGCAGGGATCGTGGTAGAGGTAATGCCGCCCGGGGATGCCCGTCAGGGACACACCCTTTTCCATCAGGTATTCATGGATGTCCAGCAGCCGGCAGCCCGGGAAGATCTTCTCGAACTGGTATTTGAGCAGCTGGTCCATGCAGGTGCCGCAGGAGACGATGACGGTGCGGATGTCCAGATAGTTGAGGGTGTTGGCCACGCGGTGGAACAGCACCTGGTTCTGGGTGCTGATGGCCTGGCCGCGATCCTCGAACCCGGCAGAGGTCTGGGGATAGCCGCAGCACAGATAGCCCGGCGGCAACACGGTGATGGCGCCCACGTGCCAGAGCATGGCCTGGGTGGCGAGCCCCACCTGGGAAAACAGCCGTTCCGAGCCGCAGCCCGGGAAATAGAACACGGCCTCCTGCTCCTCCTGGGCCCGTGCCGGGTCGCGGATCACCGGCACGATGGCGGGATCCTCCAGCCCCAGCAGGGCCCGCGCCGTCTTCCTGGGCAGCCCGCCGGGCAGGGGTTTGTTCACGAAGTGGATCACCTGGGCCTTGAGGGGCGGCCGTCCCACGGTGGCGGGCGGCGTGGCACGGCCATTCACCAGCTTGAGGCGACGCGCCAGGCGCGCCGCGAAACGCTGGGCCCGGTAGCCCCACTGGATCATCACCGTGCGCAAGAGCTTGATGGTGGCCGGATCGGTGGCATTGAGGAACAGCATGGAGGCCCAGGTGCCGGCATTGAAGCGTTTCTGCCCCTGGTTGCGCAGGAAATTGCGCATGGCGATGGACACGTCGCCGAAATCGATGTCCACCGGGCACGGGTTGGCGCATTTGTGGCAGATGGTGCAGTGGTCGCCCACGTCGTTGAATTCTTCGAAATGGCGCAGGGATACGCCACGCCGGGTCTGCTCCTCGTACAGGAAGGCCTCGATCAAAAGCGAGGTCGCAAGAATCTTGTTGCGCGGGCTGTAGAGCAGGTTTGCGCGCGGAATGTGGGTGTTGCACACCGGCTTGCATTTGCCGCAGCGCAGGCAGTCCTTGATGGAATCGGCGATGCGACCGATCTCCGACTGCTCCATGATGAGCGACTCCACCTCCAGCAAATTGAAGCTGGGGGTGTAGGCATTGCGCAGATCGGCGCCGGGCAGGAGCTTGCCCTGGTTGAAATGGCCTTCCGGATCGACGCGCCGCTTGTAGGCGGCGAAGGCCTCGATGCTCGCCGGATCGAGGAATTGCAGCTTGGTGATGCCGATACCGTGCTCACCCGAAATCACTCCGCCCAGCTCCGTGGCCAGCTTCATGATGCGTTCCACGGCCCGGTTCGCGGTGGCCAGCATTTCATAGTCGTCGGAGTTGACGGGAATGTTGGTGTGCACATTGCCGTCGCCGGCGTGCATGTGCAGGGCGACGAACACGCGGCGCTTGAGCACCTGCCGGTGGATCTCGTCGCAGCGGTCCAGGATCAGCCGGAAGCCGCGCCCGGTGAACAGGTCGTGCAACCGGTCCCGCACCTCGCGCTTCCACGATACGCGCAGGCTGTGATCCTGCAGCGCGCGGAACACCGTGGCCGCCTGGCTCTGCACCGGGCCGAAGGCGGCCACGAAGGTGGCAAGCGGCGCATCCAGGTTTTCCAGCAGCCACTGCCAGCGCCGCCGCACCGCCGCCAGCAGTTCCAGCGCCCGGGCACGCCGGGTCTCCGTGAGGGCCGGATCGGCAAGAGCGTCCTCGTCCCGGCTCATGGGCAGTTCGCCGCGGAAGAAGGCTTCCAGTTCGTCCAGCAGAAGCAGCTTGTTGGCGATGGACAGCTCGATGTTGATGCGTTCGATGCCGTCGCTGTAATCGGCCAGACGCGGCAGCGGAATCACCACGTCTTCGTTGATCTTGAAGGCGTTGGTGTGGGCGGCGATGGCCGCGGTGCGCGCGCGGTCCAGCCAGAAGGTGCGGCGCGCCTCGGGCGTGACTGCGATGAAGCCCTCTCCGCCGCGGGCATTGGCCAGCCGCACGATGTGGGACGCCGCCTCGCCCACCGCTTGCTCGTCGTCGGAAACGATGTCCGCCAGCAGGACCATGTTGGGACGCTGGGGCCGGTTGGCCTTGGTGGCATAACCCACCGCCTTCACGTAGCGTGCGTCCAGATGTTCCAGGCCGGCCAGGCGCGCCTGGGGATGGGCGTCGAGGTAGGCCTTGATCTCGACGATGGCCGGCACCGCCTCGTGCACCTGGCCGAAAAATTCCAGACACACGGTGCGGCCGTAGGCCGGCATGCGATGCAGGATGAAGGTGGCCGAGGTGATGATGCCGTCGCAGCCTTCCTTCTGGATGCCCGGCAGGCCGGCGAGGAACTTGTCCGTGACGTCCTTGCCCAGACCGCTGCGCCGGAAGGCACGGCCCGGGATCTCCAGCACTTCCTCGCTCTCCACGCTGGCGCCGTCGCGGGCGTAGCGCGTGATGCGAAAGCGCGCGCGCTCCACTTCGTGGATCTTGCCCAGGTTGTGGCCCAGCCGTTCCACCGTGAGCCAGTGCCCCCGGGGGTCCACCATGCGCCAGGAAACCAGGTTGTCGATGGCGGTGCCCCACAGCACGGCCTTCTTGCCGCCGGCGTTCATGGCCACGTTGCCGCCGATGCAGGAGGCATCGGCGGAGGTGGGATCCACCGCGAACACCAGCCCCGCGGCTTCCGCCGCCTCCATCACCCGGCGCGTGACCACGCCGGCCCCGCAGCGGATCACCGGCACCGGATGGTCCACGCCCGGCAGCGTGGCCTGCTCCACCGGGCCCAGGCTGTCGAGCTTTTCCGTGTTGATCACCGCCGACAGGCGGGTGAGGGGCACCGCACCGCCGGTGTAGCCGGTGCCGCCGCCGCGGGGAATGATGGTGAGCCCAAGCTCGATCAGCGCCCGCACCAGGGGCGCGATCTCCTCCTCGCTGTCCGGTGTGATCACCACGAAGGGATATTCCACGCGCCAGTCGGTGGCGTCCGTGACGTGGGAAACCCGGCTCATGCCATCGAAGGCGATGTTGTCGCGCCGGGTGATGGCGGACAGGGTCTTCATGACCCGCGCCCGCAGCAGCCGGGTGTGCTCGAACTCTGCTTCGAAGGCGTCCACCGCGCGCGCCGCGGCGGCGAGCAGGCGCGCCACCTGCTCGTTGCCCTGGCGGCGCGCCTCGATTTCCCGGAGGCGGTGACGCAGGGCGCCGATGAGGGCGGCGCGGCGTCTGGGATCGGCGAGGAGATCGTCCTGGAGGTAAGGGTTGCGCGACACCACCCACAGATCCCCCAGCACCTCGAACAGCATGCGCGCCGAACGGCCGGTGCGGCGCTCGCTGCGCAGGGCGTTGAGCACCTGCCACATTTCCTCCCCCAGGAATCGGATGACGATTTCCCGGTCGGAAAAAGACGTGTAGTTGTAGGGGATTTCCCGCAGGCGGGTGGTCATGGCGGCATCCGGCAAAGCGGCATTTTAGCACCCGCCATCCCGGCTCCCGCCGGTCACGGCGTCGCGAACCAGGCCACCAGCGCGTAGCGGGCAAACTTGCCCAGCGCGAGGAACAGGGCGCAAAGCGCCGGCGGCAGGCGCAGCCAGCCCGCCGCCAGGGGCAGGGCATCGCCCACCACCGGCAGCCAGGCGAAAAGCAGGGCGGCGCCGCCGAAGCGCCGCACGGGGGCGAGCCCGCGCCCGTCCAGTCGGGCCGGCAAAAGCCGGCCCATGAGGTAGGAAGTCATGCCCCCCAGGGTGTTGCCCAGGGTGGCCACGGCGAGGGCGGGCGCCACCTGTTCCGGGTAAAAACGCAGGTATGCGAACAGGGCCGCCTCGGAATGGCCAGGCAGCAGGGTGGCGGAAAAGAACGAGGCGGCGAACAGGCCGGCCAGCGCGATCACGTGCCCCTACCTGACGGCGCCGAAGATCTTGCCGAGCCAATAGCCGCCACGACCCACCGGATCCCGGCGGATCGCCTTTTCTTCCTCCGCCATCATGAGATACAGACCGTCCAGGGCCTTGGCCGTGACATATTCGTCGAGCCGGGCGTCCTGCGCGCCGATCAGGCCGAATCTCGCAGCCTGCCCGGCGAACTGGTCATATTCGTTGCCGAAGAAGCCATCGGTCCTGCCAAGCCTGGCCACGGCGGCCGATGCGCTCGCGGTGAGGGCTTCCTTGAGTCCCCGCACCGTCTGGGCATCGGTGAAATCGGCAAGCGAAGCGGCCCAGGCAAGACCGGCGGCCAGACTCATGAGCAAGACGGCGAGGGATTTTTTCATGGCTCAACTCCGCGGCGGGAACAGGGCCAGTGTAGCCCATCTCCGCGCACGGCTACTGCGGGCGCAGCAGGGGCTCCACCAGGTCCTTCATGCGTCCGTAATGGACCTGCCCATGCACTTTGTGGCGCAGCCGGCCTTCGGCATCGAGGATGTAGGAAGTCGGCAGGCGGCTCACGCCGCCGAAGGCCTGCTGAATGGCGACATCGGCCATGGCCGCCGGAAAGGTGTAACCCTTCTCGCGCATAAAGGCGACCACGGGGAGAGGGCCGTCGTCCACGCTGAAGGCGATGATCTCGAAACCGCGGTCGCGGTAATCCCGGTAGAAGCGCTCCATGGCGGGCATCTCATGCCGGCAGTAGGGACACCAGGTGGCCCAGAAATTGACCAGCACCACCTTGCCGCGCAGGTCTTCCAGGCTCAGCGAGCGGCCATCGAGGGTGGTATAGCGCACGGGCGCCGGCCTGCCGTCGAGATCCTGCACCCAGGCGGGCGGGCGAAACCAGAAATAGGCGATGAGTCCCACCAGCAGCAGGGGAACCAGCTTGCCGTTGTGGCGCCTGAGAAAGGCTTTGGCGTCCATGGCCGCTTCTTCGCTATGATCCGGGTTTTGGAAAGGAATGGGACATGCTCTGGGTCAAGTCGTTCCACATCATCTTCATGGTCACCTGGTTTGCCGGGCTATTCTACCTGCCGCGCCTGTTCGTCTATCACGCCATGAGCGAGGACCGGCCCTCCATCGAACGCTTCAAGATCATGGAGCGCAAGCTCTATTACGGCATCATGACCCCGGGCGGGGTAATCACGGTGGTCCTGGGACTGTGGCTGTGGCTGGGCTACGGCATCAGCGGCGGCTGGCTCCACGCCAAGTTGGCGCTGGTCACCGTCCTCATCGCCTATCACCTCTGGTGTGGGCGGCTCCTTGCCGAGTTCCGCGCGGACCGCAACCGGCACAGCCATGTCTGGTACCGCTGGTTTAACGAATTTCCGGTGCTGATCCTGATCGCGGTGGTGATCCTGGTGGTGGTGAAGCCATTTTGAGCGAGCATTTCTTCGCGCCCTGCCCGCGCGGTCTGGAAGGTGCGCTGGCGACGGAACTCGGGGAGCTGGGTGCTGCCCGGGTAGTCACCACCGAGGGGGGTGTGGGCTTTGAGGGCGACTGGCTTCTCTGCTACCGCGTCAATCTCTGGAGCCGGCTGGCGAGCCGTGTGCTGTGGCGCATCGCCCACGGTCCCTACCGCAGCGAGGAGGACATCTACCGCCTCGCCCGCGCCGTGGACTGGCCCGGCTGGTTCGATGTGGGCCAGACCTTCGCCGTCACCACCGTGGCCCGCAAGTGCCCCCTAAGAAGTCTCAACTTCGTCACGCTGCGCATCAAGGATGCGGTGTGCGACCGCTTCCGCGACACCTGCGGCGCGCGTCCCAGCGTGGACACCGCTGCGCCCGACGTGCGGCTTTCCGCCTTCCTCGACGCCACACACCTGAGCCTTTACCTGGACACCTCGGGGGAGGCCCTGTTCAAGCGCGGCTGGCGCAAGTCCAGGGGTGAGGCACCCCTCAAGGAAAACCTGGCGGCCGGTATTCTGCGTCTGGCGGGCTGGCAGCCGGGCATACCCCTGCTCGATCCCATGTGCGGCAGCGGCACCTTCCTGATGGAGGCGGCGCTGATGGCCCTTGCCATGGCGCCCGGCCTGGGACGCGGCTTCGCCTTCGAGCGGCTGAAGAATTTCGACGCCCCGGCCTGGGCGCGACTGCGCCGGGAGGCCCAGGCCGCACGCCGGCCGCCCGAGCGCCTGCCCCTGTGGGGCTCGGACAGCGACGCCGGCGCCATCCGCCACGCGCAGCGCAATTTCACGGACGCGGGCCTCGCGGACGTGGTGAGTCTCGCGCAGAAGGACGTGCTGGAACTCGAGGCGCCGGCGGCTGAAGGCGTGCTGGTGACCAACCCACCCTATGGCGAACGCCTGGGCGATCTAGCCACGTTGGCCGCCTTCTATCCGAGATTCGCCAGCGTGCTCAAGCAGCGCTTCGCCGGCTGGCGGGTTTTCATCTTCACGGCGGATACACGCCTGCCGGGGCTGATGCGGCTCAAACCGGCGCGCCGCACGCCCCTCTACAACGGACCGCTGGAATGCCGCCTGTACGAATTCCCCATGGTGGCAGGCAGCCACCGGCGGCCGCGGCCGTGACGCTCAGATGATGTCCAGGTGGTCGATGCCGGACATGATGTCGCGCTCCTTCGCCTCCTGGCCATGCAGCTTGATCTGGAGACGCAGGTCGTTGACGGAGTCGGCATTGCGCAGGGCGTCTTCGTAGCTGATGAGGCCCGCCTCGTACAGCTCGAACAGGTGCTGATCGAAGGTCTGCATGCCGATCTCGCGCGACTTGGCCATGACTTCCTTGATCTCGTGTACCTGACCTTTGAAGATGAGGTCCGAGATCAGCGGCGAGTTGAGCATGATCTCCACCGCGGCGATGCGGCCCTTGCCTTCCCGGCGCGGAATGAGGCGCTGGGATATGAAGGCCTTGAGGTTGAGCGACAGGTCCATCAGGAGCTGGTCGCGCTTTTCCTCCGGGAAGAAGTTGATGATGCGGTCCAGCGCCTGGTTGGCACTGTTGGCGTGCAGGGTGGACAGGCACAGGTGGCCGGTCTCCGCGAACTGGATGGCGTACTCCATGGTTTCACGGTCGCGGATCTCGCCGATCAGGATCACGTCGGGCGCCTGACGCAGGGTGTTCTTCAGGGCCGAGAACCAGTCGTCCGTATCCACGCCCACTTCCCGCTGGGTGATGATGCACTTCTTGTGGTCGTGCACGTACTCGATGGGGTCCTCGATGGTGATGATGTGGCCCTGGCTGTTCTCGTTGCGGTAACCCACCATGGCCGCGAGGGAGGTGGACTTGCCGGAGCCGGTGCCGCCGACGAAGATCACCAGGCCGCGCTTGGTCATGGCAATGTCCTTGAGCACCTCGGGCAGCCCCAGTTCCTCGAAGGTGGGAATGGTGGAGTTGATGGTGCGCAGCACTAGCCCCGTGCGCCCCTGCTGGACGAAGGCGTTCACCCGGAAGCGGCCGATGTCCGGCGGCGCAATGGCGAAGTTGCATTCCTTGGTGGATTCGAACTCGTAGGCCTGCTTGTCGTTCATGATGGCCCGCGCCAGCTCCACCGTGTGCTGGGGGGTCAGGGTCTGGTTGGACACTGGCGTCACCCGCCCGTCGATCTTGAGGGCGGGCGGAAA
>JBBFMG010000073.1:0-10296 GCA_037478575.1 Burkholderiales bacterium
GGCCAGCCGCGGCCGCACCACACGCTCGTTGCCGGCGATCACCGGCGCGGGATCCGCCGGCGTAACATTGGCCACGATCAGGAAACGGTTGGTCAGCCGCCCCTGGGCATCGAGCAGGGGAAAGTATTTCTGGTTCGCCTTCATGGTGAGGATGAGGCACTCCGGCGGCACGTCCAGGAAGGCTTCGTCGAAGCGTCCCACCAGCACGTTGGGCCGTTCCACCAGGGCCGTGACTTCGTCGAGCAGGCCCTCGTCCTCGACCGGCCGCAGATCTTCGCCCAGCGCTTGGGCGGCGGCCGCGAGCTGACGCGCGATTTCGGCACGGCGCGCCTCGAATCCGGCAATCACCGCGCCGTCCGCCTCCAGCTCGCGGGCGTAGGCATCGGCGTGGGAAATCACCACCGGCTTCTGCCGAGCCTCGAAGCGATGGCCCTGGGTGGTGCGGCCCGCCGCCAGCCCCAGCGCGGACACCGGCACCACCTCCGCCCCATGCAGCGCCAGCAGCCCGTGGGCGGGACGCACGAAATGCACCGTGGTCCAGCCATCGCGCAACTGGTAGCTCATCACCTTGGGAATGGGCAGGCTGGCCAGCGTGGCGTCCAGGGCCTGCTGCAATGCCTCGGCCAGGTGCGCGCCCGGCGCGATGCTGTCGTAATAGAGCACCTCGCCCTTGCCTTCGGCCACCCGCCGCAGCTGCGCCGCCGCCTCTGCATCCAGCCCCAGCGCGGCGAGCTTCTTGAGAAGCGCCGCCGTCGGCCTGCCCTCGGCGTCGAGACCCACCGCCACCGGCATCAGCTTGTGGGACACGGGCCGATCCGGCGCACGCGCCGCCACCGCGCTGATGTGGACCGCGAGCCGCCGCGGCGAGGCATAGGGCGTGGGACGGGAGTCAGCGGTGGTCAAACCGCGCGCCTCGAGTCCCGCATACAGGCCGTCGGCGAAGGCCTCGCCCAGCCTGCGCAGCGCCTTGGGCGGCAGTTCCTCCACCAGGAGTTCCACCAGCAGACTTTGCGGGATGGCAGTCATGCGGCCGCCTTTTTTTCCAGTTGGGCGAGGGTCTCTTCCGCCCAGGCGCGGGGCGCCAGGGGAAAGCCGAGCCGTGCCCGGGATTCCAGATAACTCTGGGCGACGGCCCGTGCCAGGGCGCGGATGCGGCCGATGTAGGCGGCCCGCTCGGTGACGGAAATGGCACCCCGGGCATCCAGCAGATTGAAGGTGTGGCCTGCCTTGAGCACCTGCTCGTAGGCGGGCAGGGCGAGTTTCTGTTCCATCAGGTACTTCGCCTGCCTTTCGTGGGCATTGAAGGCAGAAAGCAGAAATTCCACGTCGGAATGCTCGAAGTTGTAGGCGGACTGTTCCACCTCGTTCTGGTGGAACACGTCGCCATAGGTAACACCCGGCGCGTAGGTGAGATCGAACACGTTTTCCACGCCCTGGGCATACATGGCCAGGCGCTCCAGGCCGTAGGTGATCTCGCCGGTGATGGGCTTGCAGTCCAGCCCGCCCACCTGCTGGAAATAGGTGAACTGGGTCACCTCCATGCCGTTGAGCCACACTTCCCAGCCGAGACCCCAGGCACCGAGGGTGGGATTCTCCCAGTCGTCCTCCACGAAGCGGATGTCGTTGCCGGCGAGATCGAAACCCAGAGCCTCCAGGGAGCCCAGGTAGCGCTCCAGGATGTCCTCCGGCGCAGGTTTCAGGACCACCTGGAACTGGTAGTAGTGCTGCAGGCGATTGGGATTCTCGCCGTAGCGGCCATCCTTGGGCCGGCGCGACGGCTGCACATAGGCCGCGCGCCAGGGTTCGGGCCCCAGCGCGCGCAGGAAGGTGGCGGTATGGCTGGTGCCTGCGCCCACCTCGAGATCGTAGGGCTGCAGGATCACGCAACCCTGGTCGCTCCAGTACTGCTGCAGGCGCAGGATGAGTTCCTGGAAGGTCTGCATCGGCGCTCCTCCGGCTTGCGCCGGCCAATAAAAAAACGCCGATTTTACCGGGGGCGGGGAAGCAGAGGAAGCGCGGCTACCGGCGTTCCAGCCAGGCGAGCAGATCCAGGTAGGCCTGTTTGTCGCCTGGCTCGAAGGCGGTGACCCCGAGGCTTTTGAGCATCTTCTGCCCCACGGGGTCGTTGCCGGCATTGATGAGCCCCGCCTGCACGGCGGCCTTTTCGGCAGCCGTGAGTCTGGGCAAGGCGATCAGCGACCAGAAGGGAAGCTTCTTGCTCTCGAACAGGGTGATGCCTCCCTTGGCTTCCCATTGCTTGGCCACGACGGGGGACACCATGCCCACCTCGGCAAACCGGTTCTCGACGAGGAAGGCAAGGGCATCCTGGTAGCGGGCTTTGACCAGTTCCCCGGGCTTGGGCACAAGCCCCATGTCCCGCAGCGTGGCCATGCCGGCCAGCTGCATGAAGGTGCCTTCGGCATAGGCAATCCTGCGGCCCCGGATGTCTTCCGGCCTGGCGAGCCCGCTGTCCTTGCGGGCGATGAATTTCACCGTGAACGCGCCCTTCACCGCCGCCACCAGGTCGTAATTGGCGCGCGCCATGGCCTGGGCCGCCACGTTGCTCGGCTTGGAGAAAAACAGGTCGTAGCGTCCCTTGAGCAGGTTTTCGGTGGAACTCTTGAGGTTCTGGGAGGATTCCAGCTTCACCGGCCTTTTGAGCACCTTGGACAGATAGTCCGCCAGGGGCTGGTAGCGGTCCGTGAGCACGCTGTAGTCCTGCTGTCCGGCGGTGCCGTCATTGACACCCAGCAGCAGCGCCTCCTGGGCGGAGGCCGTCAGAGACAGGACAAACAGGCACAGCAGGGACAACAGATGTCGCATGGAATCTCCCAAGGGAACGGTATGAGGGGGCGGGATGCCCCCTCCGGGCGGGATTATCGGTCAGAACAGCGGACGCTTGATGGTGACCGCACCCCGGATCTGGCCTTCCCGGTAACCGGTGGCGCGGTCATGGGGATATTCGGCGGCCAGGCGCGCGCGGGTGCCCTCGGAAACGGTCTCCGGCGTGCCGTGGCAGTTCAGGCACAGGGGCTGCACCGGCAGGGCCTTCATGTAGCGGAAATAGCGTCCCGCAGGCTCGCTCACGATCTCGGAATACTCCAGGGTATCCGGTTTCTCCCCCGCCGCGGCGCGCTTGTCGAAATCGGCAAGCACCTTCTGTTCCCAGGCATCCGGGGTGCCGATCATGGGATTGCGGGTCTTCAGGGACACCCGCCGCACCTGCCAGCCATGCTGGGTGGAAAGCTCCGTGGCAATGGCCGGCGCCACACTCTTGCACACCTTGATGGCATTCTCGGGCCCGCCGGCGGTGAGTTCCTTCTTGAGCTCGCCCCCCAGTTTCTGCACCAGGCTTTGGGTGGCCTTGCGGCTTTCCTCCACATAGCGGGCCGTGTCGTCCTGGGCCAGGGCGGGGGCGGCGAAGGCCGCAGCGATCAGCAAAGGCAGCGTTCTCATGATTCCTCCATGGGACATTGTGGAGTGGCCCTTTTAGACTAAGTTCAAATGGTGCGTCAAGACTTGACGCGCAAGAGGACCGCGGCCAGCAGGGCCAGCCCCACGAGCCCGAGCACCGGCAGGTTGCCGAAACGCACATAGGGCGTGGCACCGCTGTAGCCCTGGGCACTTCCCTCGAGGAGCCCGGTGTGAAACGGCGCAAGCTGCGCCAGCACGCGCCCGCGGGCGTCGATGAGAGCGGTAATGCCCGTGTTGGTGGCCCGCAGCATCATGCGCCCCGTCTCCAGGGCACGCATCTGGGCAATCTGCAGATGCTGGCGCGGCGCGATGGAATCGCCAAACCAGGCATCGTTGCTCACATTGGCAAGCAGGGTGGCCTCGGGCAACTGGCGGATGATTTCCTCGCCGAACACGTCCTCGTAGCAGATGCTCACCGCCAGCCGCTGCCCGGCCACCCTCAGGGGCCGCTGGTCCGGCGCCCCCCGCGCGAAATCCCCCAGGGGAATGTGCATGAGATCGAGGAACCAGCCGAACACGGGCCGTAGCGGCACGAATTCACCGAACGGCACCAGGTGCACCTTGCGGTACACCTGAGCGGGGTGCGTCCCGAAGCTCACCACGCTGTTGTAGTAGCGGCTGCCGTCGGCTGCCCGCTCCGGCACGCCCACCACGACATCCCCGCCCCGCTCCCGTGCCTGGTTCGCCAGCCGCTGCACATAGGCATCGGGCAACTGGTCCAGAAACAGGGGAAAGGCCGTCTCCGGCAACAGGATGAGCCGTCCCCTGCTGCGCTCCACCAGCTGCGCGTAGATGTCCAGGGTGGGGGCGACCCGGTCCTCGCGCCACTTGAGGTCCTGGGGAATGTTGCCCTGGAGCAGGCTGACGGCGAGGGGCTCACCCACGGGCCGTGTCCAGGAAACCTTGTTCAGACCCAGCCCGGCGCCCCACAGGACGAGGAGAATGATCAACCCTGCCACGCTGCGCCGCGGCCGGTCCCGCCCCGCCCAGATCAGGGCCAGCAGGCCCGCGCTCAGTGCCGTGAGCCAGGATAGGCCATACACGCCCACGATGGGCGCGTAACCGGTGAGGGGCCCATGGGGCACCGCGGCATAACCCACGGCCAGCCAGGGAAAGCCGGTGAAGATCCAGCCCCGTACCCATTCCGCCAGCGTCCAGAGTGCGGGCATGACCAGGACCAGGCGGGCCCAGGGCCGTCCCCGGGCAGCTGCCGCCCAGCCCACCGCCGCCGGAAACAGCGCGAGAAACAGGCAGAACAGGAGGGTGGCCAGGGCGGCGACCGGCGCGGGCATGCCGCCGAAATCGTGCAGGCTCACATAGACCCAGGACACGCCAAGCAGAAACAGCCCGCAGCCAAAGGCAAAGCCCATGCGTGCCGCAGCGCGCCGGGAGCCTGCGTGCCACCACAGGTGGAACAACACGGCCAGGGTGAGCACGGGCAGCGGAAACAGGTGGAAGGGCGCGAACCCCGCAACGGTGGCCGCACCCAGCAGAAAGGGCAGTGCCAAAAGGCGCAGCCGCCCCGCGCGATGGACGATGGCGGCCGTGCTCAAGCGTCGTCCCGGTCTTCCGGTTGCGCCTCCGGCAGGCGTTCCACCAGGAGTGAGTGCAGACGTCGGCTGTCGGCGCGCAACACCTGGAATTTCAGACCGTCCACGGTAACCGTCTCACCCCGCTTGGGCAGCCGCCCGAACTGGGCAATGACCAGCCCGCCGACGGTGTCGTATTCCTCATCGCTGAAGTGCGTGCCCATGACCTCATTGAAGGCCTCGATCTCCGTGAGCGCCTTCACCCGGTAACGGTTGTTGCCGGCCGGAATAATGTTGTCCTCGACTTCGTCGAAGTCGAACTCGTCCTCGATGTCGCCAACGATCTGCTCCAGCACGTCCTCGATGGTGACCAGCCCGGCCACACCGCCAAACTCGTCCACCACGATGGCGATGTGATTGCGGTTGCTGCGGAACTCCTTGAGCAGCACGTTGACCCGCTTGGATTCCGGAATGAACACCGCGGGCCGCAGCATGTCGCGCACGCTGGTCTCCTCGCCTGCGAAGAAGCGCAGCATGTCCTTGGCGAGCAGGATGCCGATCACGTCGTCGCGATCCTTGTCGATCACGGGGAAGCGCGAGTGCGCGGTGCTGATCATGAAGGGCAGGAATTTCTCCGGGGGATCGTTGATGTCGATCACGTCCATCTGGGCACGGGGGATCATGATGTCCCGCACCTGGGTTTCGGACACCTGGAGCACGCCCTCGATCATGGCCAGGGCGTCGGCATCGAGAAGATTGCGCTCGTAGGCGGAGTGAAGCAGTTCGATGAGTTGCTCGCGGTCCTCGGGCTCGCGCATCAGGAGCGCGCCGAGGCGTTCGAGCCAGCTTGGCTTGGTACTCGCATCGTCCATGGAGGAGGAATCAACCCCTGCGGGGTAATGAATGGCGAATGGCGGGCCATTCGTCATGCATCATCCCGCCCGGGCCTTCACGCGCCAGACCGGTAAGGGTCAGGATAGCCCAGTTTGGTGACGATTTCCGTCTCGCGTGCCTGCATCACCTGGGCCTCGGCCTCGGTTTCGTGGTCGTAACCCTCCAGATGCAGCACGCCGTGGACGATCAGGTGGGCGTAGTGGGCGGCGGGCGCCTTGCCCTGTTCCCGGGCCTCTCGCGCCACCACGGGCGCACAGATCACCAGATCCCCCACCACCACGGGACGGGTTTCGTAAACGAAGCTTAGCACATTCGTCGCATAGTCTTTGCCGCGGTAGTCGCGGTTGAGGCGGCGTCCTTCCGCCTCGTCCACGAAGCGCACCGTGATCTGGACATCGCGTGTGGCCGCGGCCCGCACCCAGCGCCGCACCTGGCTGCGCGTGGGCAGCTCCGGCGCGCGGCTTGCATACTGCACGGAAAGGGAAAGGCTAGGACTCGCCCTGTTCTTTCTGGAAGCGGTCGTAGGCATTAATGATGTGCTGCACCAGCGGGTGGCGCACCACGTCCTCGGACTGGAAATGGGTGAAGGCGATGCCCTGCACCTGGGCCAGCACCTGCTGGGCCTGCACCAGCCCGCTCTTGACGCCCCGCGCGAGGTCGATCTGGGTGACGTCGCCCGTGATCACCGCCTTGGTGCCGAAGCCGATGCGGGTCAGGAACATTTTCATCTGCTCGGGCGTGGTGTTCTGGGCCTCGTCCAGAATGATGAAGGAATGGTTGAGGGTGCGGCCGCGCATGTAGGCAAGGGGCGCGATCTCGATGGTGCCCCGCTCGAACATCTTCTGCACCTTGTCGAAGCCCATCAGGTCGTAGAGTGCGTCGTAGAGCGGGCGCAGGTAGGGATCCACCTTCTGGGCGAGATCGCCGGGCAGAAAGCCCAGACGCTCGCCGGCCTCCACGGCCGGGCGCACCAGCACGATGCGCTTGACCAGGTCGCGCTCCATGGCATCCACCGCACTCGCCACCGCGAGATAGGTCTTGCCGGTGCCCGCCGGCCCGATGCCGAAGGTGATGTCGTGTTCCTGGATCTGGCGCAGGTATTCGTTCTGGCGTGGCGTGCGGCCGTGTAAATCGGCCCGGCGCGTCATCAGCACCGGCACCATGCCCTCGCGCCGTTCCCCGGCCTTGAGGTGGGTCGCCTCCACCAGCCCGAGCTGCACGTCCTCCACACTCAGGCCCCGTGCGGCGCGTTGGTAAAAGCTCTGCAACAGCTCGGCGGCCAGGCGCGCCCGGGCAAGCTCCCCCTCCACCCGGAAATGCTCGCCGCGGCGCGCGATCCTGACTTCGAGCGCGGTTTCGATCTGGCGCAGGTTCTCGTCCAATGCCCCGCACAGGTTGGCCAGACGCCGGTTGTCCACCGGGGTGAAGGAGATCTCGACGGTATCCATGGACGCCCGCCCGGCTCAGTCCACCACCACCTCGCCCCGCAGGGAGTGGGGCAGGGCCTCGGTGATGCGCACCTCGACGAACTGGTTCAGAAGACGCGGATGACCGCGGAAATTCACCACCCGGTTGTTGTCGGTGCGGCCGGCCAGCTCGTTCGGGTCTTTCCGGGACGCGCCTTCCACCAGCACTCGCTGCACGCTGCCCACCATGGCGCGGCTGATGGCCTGGGCCTGTTCCTCCAGGCGTTTCTGCAGGCGCATCAAGCGCGCTGTCTTGACTTCCATGGGCGTGTCGTCCGGCAGCGCCGCCGCGGGCGTGCCGGGCCGGGGACTGTAGATGAAGCTGAAGCTGGCGTCGAAACCCACTTCCTCCACCAGACGCATGGTGGCTTCGAAGTCGGCCTCGGTCTCGCCGGGGAAGCCGACGATGAAATCCGATGACAGGCTGATGTCGGGTCGCACCGCACGCAGGCGCCGCACGCGCGACTTGTATTCCAGGGCGGTGTAATTGCGCTTCATGGCCGCCAGGATGCGGTCGGAACCGGACTGCACCGGCAGATGCAGATGGCTCACCAGCTTGGGAATGCGCCCATAGGCCTCGATCAGCCGGTCCGTGAACTCGTTGGGGTGGGAGGTGGTGTAACGGATGCGCTCGATGCCCGGAATCTCCGCCACGTATTCCAGCAGCAGGGCGAGGTCGGCGGTCTCTCCGTCGTGCATCACGCCCCGGTAGGCATTCACGTTCTGACCCAGCAGGGTGACTTCCTTCACGCCCTGCTCGGCCAGCCCCGCCACCTCCGCCAGCACGTCGTCGAAGGGCCGGGACACTTCCTCACCGCGGGTGTAGGGCACGACGCAGAAGCTGCAGTATTTGGAGCAGCCCTCCATGATGGACACATAGGCCGCGGCGCCCTCCACCCGGGCCGGCGGCAGGTTGTCGAATTTCTCGATCTCCGGGAAGCTGACATCCACCTGGGGCCGGCCCGTGGCGCGCCGGGCACGGATGAGCGCCGGCAGGCGATGCAGCGTCTGCGGCCCGAACACCAGGTCCACGTAGCGGGCACGTTCGATGATGGCCGCGCCTTCCTGGCTGGCCACGCAGCCGCCCACGCCGATCAGCAGGTCGGGGTTGCGCTGCTTGAGGTGCTTCCAGCGCCCGAGATGGTGGAATACCTTTTCCTGGGCCTTTTCCCGCACCGAGCAGGTGTTGAACAGGATGAGATCGGCCTGTTCCGGATCGTCGGTGCGCTCGTAGCCCTCCGCCGCGGCGAGCACGTCGGCCATCTTGTCCGAGTCGTACTCGTTCATCTGGCAGCCGAAGGTCTTGATGTAGAGCTTGCGGGTCACGGCCGGTGGACAGGCTGGATCACGATAGGCAACGCCCCGGGGCGCAGGTTTCGGCCGCGGGAAAGGCAGCGGCCGGGAAGGAATCTGGTGGTGATAGGTGGACTTGAACCACCGACCCCAGCATTATGAGTGCTGTGCTCTAACCAGCTGAGCTATATCACCAGAATCACCGGATGGTGCAGGGGGCTGAATTATCCGGATTCGTCCTGTCTGCGTCAAGGAAAGGGGCGGTCACACATTGAACAGGAAATTCATCACATCACCGTCCTGGACCACGTAGTCCTTGCCCTCGGAGCGCATCCTGCCCGCCTCGCGCGCCCCCTGCTCACCGCCGAAGGCAATGAAGTCCTCGAAGGCGATGGTTTGCGCCCGGATGAAACCCCGCTCGAAATCGCTGTGGATCACCCCCGCCGCCTGGGGTGCAGTGGCCCCCTTGCGGATGGTCCAGGCACGCACCTCCTTCACCCCGGCGGTGAAATAGGTTTGCAGGCCGAGCAGGTCGTAGGCTGCGCGGATGAGGCGGTTCAGACCCGGCTCGGTCAGTCCCATGGCGGCCAGGAATTCCGCCTTGTCGGCTTCGTCCAGGTCCACGATCTCCGCCTCCATGGCGGCGCACAGGGCCACCACCGGCGCGCCCTCCTGCGCGGCATAGTCCCGCAGGCGGTCCAGGTGGGGATTGTTCTCGAAGCCATCCTCGGCCACGTTGGCCACGTACATGGCCGGCTTCACCGTGAGCAGGCACAGGGGTTTGAGCAGCGCCTGCTCCTCCGGGGTGAGTCCCAGACTGCGCGCAGGCCGGGCCTCGTTCAGGTGGGGCAGCAGCCTGTCCAGGACCGCGATCAGCTTCTGCGCCTCCTTGTCACCGGCGCGCGCCTTCTTCACGTCGCGCGCGTGGGCCTTCTCCACCGTGGCCAGATCCGCCAGCGCGAGTTCGGTGGCGATCACCTCGATGTCGGCGATGGGATCCACCCGGCCCGCCACGTGTACCACGTTGGGATTCTCGAAGCAGCGCACCACGTGGACGATGGCATCGGTCTCCCGGATGTTGGCCAGAAACTGGTTGCCCAGCCCCTCCCCCCTGGAAGCGCCGGCCACCAGACCGGCGATGTCCACGAATTCCACGATGGCGGGCACCACCCGCTGGGGCCTGACGATGTCCGCGAGCTGCTTCAGGCGCGGGTCCGGCACTTCCACCACCCCCACATTGGGCTCGATGGTGCAGAAGGGATAGTTTTCCGCGGCGATGCCCGCACGGGTCAGCGCGTTGAACAGGGTGGACTTGCCCACGTTGGGCAGCCCGACGATACCGCATTTGAGACTCATGTCGTCGTTCGCAAGAGTGAAGCGTGGAGCCGACCCCACTTAAGACTGGAGTTTGGGCACCACCCGGGTATGTAGCCGGTGCATCGCGGTTTCAAGATCCCCGGCCAATACCAGGGGCAGAATTTTCAGGCTGCGGGCGATGGCGTCCCCGATCTGTTCCGCCTCCTCCCGGGGCGGGCGGCGCAGGACGTAGTCCACCACCTGGTCGCGCTGGCCCGGATGGCCGATGCCCAGCCGCAGCCGCCAGAATTCGGGGCCCAGGCGGGCGATGATGTCCTTGAGAC